>SXZC01000059.1 GCA_005788075.1 Actinomycetota bacterium | reverse complement strand
GGCTGCTCGACGAGCCCTTCGGGGCACTCGACGCACTCACGCGCGCCGGCATGCACGACGTGCTGCGCGACCTTCGCGCCACCGAGCGCGCCACGATCCTGCTGGTCACCCACGACGTCTCCGAGGCGGCCGCGCTCTGCGATCGCATCCTCGTGGCGAGCCCCAGGCCCATGCGCATCGTCGATGACATCCGCGTGCGAGGCGGCGATCGGGCAGCGGCTGTCGACGCCGTGATGGCATCGCTGCGCGCCGCGGGGGCTCTGGCATGAGCACCACCGACGATCGTGTCGCGCGCCCGGCTACCGGTGCCGCGCCCTCGCCGGCGACCGCGGAGGCGGCGGCCCCTCAGGCCGGGGCTCAGGGGGCCGCGCGCCGTCGGCGGCTTCGCCCGGGCCAGGTGGCACTCGCCGTGGCCCTGCCTCTCATCGCCATCGCGCTGTGGCAGGTGGCCGTGTGGGTGTTCGCGCCGCGCGAGTGGATCCTGCCGTCCCCCGTCGACGTCGCAAGGGCGGGCTGGGATGCCCGCGACCGCCTGTGGTTCCACATGCAGTGGACCATCCTCATCGCCGTCATCGGCCTCGCGCTGGCGATCGCCATCGGCAGCGCGCTCGCCTACGTCATCGCGCGCAGCCGCATCGCCTGGCTGGCCGTGTACCCGTGGATCATCGTGAGCCAGGTGATCCCGCTCGTGGCGCTGGCGCCCCTGCTGGTGCTGTGGTTCCCGCCCTTCGTGGCCATCCTGGTGCTCGCCGTGCTGATGAGCATCTTCCCCGTGGTGGTGGCCGGCGTGGATGGCCTGCGCGGCACCGACCGCGACCTCATCCGCGCCGCACGTGGCCTCGGAGCAGAGGAGTCGTGGACGTGGCATCACGTGCGGGTGCCCGCGGCGCTGCCGCCGCTGTTCACCGGCATGCGCCTTGCCGCCGTGTTCGTGGTGTCCGGCGCGGTGGTGGGCGAGCTCGTGGCGTCGGAGCGCGGGCTCGGCGCCCTCACCCGCCTCACCGCCGGCCAGTTCGAGACCGCCATCACCTTCGCCGCCGTGGTGCTCCTGGGCCTCATCGGCCTCGGGCTCTTCGGCCTCATCGCGCTCGCAGAGCGCATCGCCCTTCCCTGGACCCGCCGCGCCACGCGCCGCGGCACCTGAACCGACCAGACCACCGGAGGAATCCGTGAACCATCCATCCCGCCTCATCGCCCTCGCCGCCATGCTCGCCCTGGTGCCCGCCGTCGTGGCCGGCTGCGGCGGCGACAGCGCGTCGACCGCCGGCTCCACCGGCACCACGGCGAGCGGGACGCCCGAGAAGGTGTCGCTGGTGCTCGACTGGTTCCCGAACGCCGACCACGCGGGCATCGCGGTGGCGCAGGAGAAGGGGCTCGACGCGAAGGCGGGCGCGGACATCACCACGTCCGTGCCCAGCGACCCCACCACCACGCTCACGGCCATCGCCGCGGGCAAGAAGGACCTCGGCATCACCTACGCGCCGGAGCTGCTCATCGCCCGCGCCAAGGGCGTGCCCGTGAAGGCCGTCGGGGCCATCGCGCAGGTCCCGCTCAACTCGATCATCGCGCGCGCGGACCGCGGCATCACGCGACCGCGCGACCTCGAGGGCAAGGTGGTGGGCATCGCCGGCGTGCCCAGCGATCGCGCGCTGCTCGACACCGTCGTGAAGGCCGACGGCGGCGACCCCGCGAAGGTCGAGACGAAGGTCGTGGGCTACAGCCTGGCGCCGTCGCTTGCCGCCGGGAAGGTGGACGCCGTGATCGGCGCCTACTGGAACATCGAGGGGCCGGACCTGCGCATGAAGGACGTGCCGATCACGATCATGAGGATCGACGACTACGGGGTCCCGCAGTACGACGAGCTGGTGGTCGTGGCGTCCGAGGACGCCATTCGCGACAGGCCGGCCGCCATCCGCGCGGCGCTCGCCGGCATCGCCGCCGGCACCGCGGCCGCCGCCGGGGACCCGGGCGGCGCCGTGACGGCGCTCGAGAAGGCCAACCCCGACATCGCGAAGAAGGTGCTGCCGGCACAGGTGAGCGACACGCTGCCGGCGCTGCTGCCGGAGGGCAGCGCGCCGCTGCGCATGGACGCCGCGCAGTGGGATGCCCTCGCGGCCTGGATGGTGAAGGAGGGCCTCGTGAACGGCGAGGTCTCGGGGTCGGGCGCCATCGACTCCTCGCTGCTGCCGGAGGGATCCCGATGAGCGACGGCGTGTTCCCGCTCATCGTCGAGACCGGCATCGGGGTGGACCTGACCGGTGATGACGCCACGAAGGCCGCGGTGCGCGCCGTGGAGGACACCATCCGCCGCGTGCTCTTCCCGCGCATGCGCGACGTGCTGCCCGACGGCGACCGCGCCAACATGCGGGTGGAGGCCACGATCGCGGTGCCCGGCGCGGACCGCGTTGACGTCGATGACGTGCGCGGGCGCTTCCCCTACGGCACGGTGACCGTGCGCGCCGTGGAGGGTGGCCATCGCCAGCCCAACGGGCTGATCGGCGACGATGGCGTCGAGGGGGTGATCCTCGTGGCGGTCGCCGTGATCGCCGTGGGCTGGTGATCGCGGCCGGGAGCGACGGCGCTAGAGGGGCGTGCCCGACTTCAGCGTGACGCCCAGGTGCTCGCGCAGCATGAGCGCGATGAGGCGCTCGGCTCCCGCGGCGGCATCGGGGGGCACGCACTCGGGCGCCTCGGCAAGCGGGCGCGCGAGCAGGGCCACGAGCGCATCGGCCGCCGGGGGATCCAGCGCCTCGGCTCCCGATCCGATGTAGCAGGCACCGCACACCCCGCCCCCCGCGGCAGCCGAGAAGCCCTCCAGCGGCGGGGGCCCGCCGCACGACGCGCACGATGACAGGTGCGGCACGAGCCCCGATACGGCCAGCAGCTTCGCCTGCGTGCCCAGCACGTAGGGGTCGAGGCGGGGCGGCTCATCGCGCGCCGGGGCCACGGCGATGAGCGACAGCGCGCGGGTGATGAGGTTGTAGGGCGCCTCGGCCTCCTCGTGCTCGGGCACCACGCGCAGGGCGGCCTCGAGCACGCTCCCGGCGGCCCGCAGCCGGTAGCCATCCATCCAGAGCCCCGCGCCCGCGTCGATCACCTGCGTGCCCCGCAGGGTCATGAGGTCACCGCGGCCCTCCACCAGCGTGACGTGCAGGCGCACGCCGGGCTGCAGGCGCCCGCCCTGCTTGGAGGTGGGCTTGCGGGCGCCCTTGGCGATGGCCGACACCCTCCCGAGCCCGGGGGTGAGCAGGGCGAGGATGGCGTCGCTCTCGCCGTAGCGCAGCGTGCGCAGCACCACGGCGTCGGTCTCGATGGTGGCCACCGCTCAAGTGTCGCACCCGGCGCGGATCGCCTAGCCTGCGCCCCATGGCTGACGTCACCGTCTACACCACCGAGTCGTGCCCATTCTGCATGCGCGCGAAGGCCTTCCTCGACCAGCGCGGCGTGCAGTACGACGAGGTCTTCATCTCGCGTTCCGACCATGCCGCGCGCGAGCGCCTCGTGGCAGAGACCGGCGGCTACACCTTCCCGCAGATCATCATCGACGGCCGCAACATCGGAGGCTGGGATCAGCTCTCGGCGCTCGATTCGGCCGGCGAGCTGGACGCCCTGCTGGCCTAGGACGCCAGGAGGTCGGCGGCCGTCGGCACGCCGCGCACCGACGTGGCGCTGCGCACGGCGTCGCGCGCCGCCGCAGCGGCCATCTCGGCGGCCGCGTTACCCGCCACTACCGGGTTCGCGGATGCCGTGCCTGTGGACACCGCGAATGCGATGTCGCCATCGAGCGCCGTGCCGTAGGGCGCCACGGCGCGGGCGAGCCCGGCATGCGCCTGGCGTGCCAACTGCGTGCACCCGGGCTTGTCGAAGGCGGCATCGGTGGCGATGACGCAGAGCGTGGTGTTGCCCATGTCGGCCAGCCGCGGATGGCGCGCGGCGCCATCGAGCATCTCGCGCCGGCTGTCCACGAAGCCACGGCCGTCCTCCCAGGCCCCGGCGATCACCTGGCCGTCCTCCCCCAGCACGTCGCCGAAGGCATTCACCGCTACAAGCGCCGCCACGGTGGCACCGCCCTCCAGCCGCACGCTGGCGCTACCGATTCCCCCCTTGCACCAGTGGTCCCGGCCGTGGCACTTGCCCACGGTGGCACCCGTGCCCGCTCCCACGCTGCCCACCTCGTGGGGACCCTCGGAGGCGGCCTCGGCGGCGAGGCGGCCCTCGGCGGCACCGGGACGGCGCGCATTGCCCGTGATGCCGAGGTCGAACAGCGAGGCGGCGCACACGATCGGGACGACCGCGATGCCGGTGTCCACACCGAGCCCCTGCTCCTCGCACCAGGCCATCACGCCCGATGCCGCATCGAGCCCGAACGCGCTTCCGCCCGAGAGCACGATGGCCGAGACGAGCGGCACCGTGGCCTCGGGGCGCAGCAGGTCGGTCTCGCGGCTGGCGGGCCCGCCGCCGCGCACGTCCACGCCACCGCGACTCCCCTGGGGGAGGATGACCGCCGTGCACCCGGTGCCCGCCTCGGCATCGGTCCAGTGCCCCACCTTGACACCCGGCACGTCGGTCAGCACGTCTCCCCCATCTCCAGCGGCTGGCACTTCGGGCACCAGTAGGTACCCCGCTGCGCCACCACGCCCTTCTCGATCGTGGTGCGGCAGCGCGGGCACGGCTCGCCCTGCCGGCGGTGCACGAGGAAGAGGTCCTGCATACCGCCCCGGCTGCCGTGGGCGTCACGGTAGCGGTCGAACGACGCGCCCCCCACCGCGATGCCCATGCGCAGGCGGTCGCGAATGGCGCGGTGCAGGCGCCGCACCTCGGCAGGCGTGAGCGAGCCACCGGGGCGACGCGGATGCACCCGGGCGCGGAAGAGCGCCTCGTCGGCGTAGATGTTCCCGACGCCGGCCACGATGCGCTGGTCGAGGATGAGGGCCTTGATCGCGGCCGTGCGCCGCTCGAGCGATGCCCCGAGCCGCCGCGACGTGAACCGCGGCGACATGGCGTCGACGCCCGTGCGCTTGCCCCAGGCGCGGGTGCGGGCCGAACGCCCGGCGGGCAGGAACCACGCGCGCCCGAAGCGCCGCGAGTCGGCGAAGGTGACCACCGAGCCGTCGTCGATGCCCAGCACGGCGCGCGCGTATGGCGTGGGCTCATCCGGCTCGCCGGGCGTCCACAGCAGCTGGCCCGTCATGCGCAGGTGCATCGCGAGGGCCTCGCCGTCGTCGAACTCGATGAACAGGTACTTACCCGTGCGCCGGAGCTCGCGCACCGACCTTCCTGCGAGGCGCTGCTCGAATGCGGCAGGGTCCTCCGGGTCGACCAGCAGCGGGTCGAGCACCCGTGCGCTCGCGATGGTGCGGCCGCCGATGTGGTCGGCGAGCTGGCGGCGGATGGTCTCCACCTCGGGAAGCTCGGGCATCAGTCGCCCACCACGATGGCCGCGGACACCATCTCCGCGCCGCGGTCCACGAGCCACTGGTCGGATCCGTGCACGATCGCCACCACGTCACCCGCGGCCACGGGCGCCCCGGTGCGCGCCACCACCTCCACGCCGGCCAGCGGGTCGATCACCTGGCCGGGGTCGAGGCGGCCGGCGCCGAGCCATCGGGCGGCGGCGCCGATGCGCCCGGCGTCCGTCGCGCTCACGATTCCCGCCCGGTCGGCCTGCACAGTGGACCGGATGGCCGCGCGTGGAAGCAGGTCGATGTGGGCCACCACCGAGGGGTCGCCGCCCTGGGCTGCCACCCACCGCTCGGCGGCCGCTGCGCCGCGGCCATCGCGGAGCATCTGCCGCACCGCGCCGGCGTCGCCATCGACGCCTGCAGACCCGAGCGCGGCGGCGGCCAGCGCGCACGCGGAGTCGGCGAGGCCGGCATCACCCCCGCCGCAGAGCACGGAGAACGCCTCGCGCACCTCGAGCACGTGGCCCGCCACCCCGGCCATGGGCTCGGCGCGCTCGGATGCGACCGCGGCCACCGTGCGATTCCACTCCCCGCCGAGGCGCTCCGCCAGATCGCAGGCAGCCCGGGCGTGCTCCCTGTCGGGGAGCAGCGCGCCGGAGCCCCCGGGGATCTCCACGGCGAGGCCGGCGGCGCCGCCGCTGATGCCGCGGGCGGCGGCGGCGATGGCCACCATGGCGTCGCCCTCGGCCGTCGCCGTGGCGTCGCGCAGTGAGGCCAGCCGGCGCTCCTCCGGCACGAGGCGCTCGCCGGGCTCTGCGATGACCATTGCAGAGTCACGCGCCTGCAACACCCATTGCTCGACGTCCATCTCCGATCGCATGCCCGGGATCGCCTCCACGGCGTCGAGCACGCCCCCCACGTGAGCGATCGACCGCGCACCCGTGGACGCCACGATCACGCCGCCCGCCGCGGCGAGGCACGACGCCGCGATCACCAGCGCGGAGTCACCCACCCCACCCGCGCTGCGGATGTCGGCCGTCGGCCCGAGACGCCCGAGTTCAAGCCGATCCCCGCCCGCCAGGAGCGCCCTCACGACCGCCAGCGAGGCCTCGTACGGCACGCCCCGGAGGCCGGCCGTGGCGCACCAGGCAGCCATCTGCGCATCGGAGGCGGCGCCGGTGGTCCACGCGTTCACGAGGGCGGCCACGTCGGCCGGATCCACCGGTTCACCGCGCCTCGTGCGCTCCAAAACCTCCAGCGTGGGCAGCGGAACCTTCATCACCGGCGACGCTAGCAAGGGGTGGTATGGTCAATCACATGCGTCGATCAGCCCTTCTGGCTGTGCCCCTGACCATCGCCGCGCTCGCCGCCCCCACGTGGGCGGTCGCGCAGCAGGCCCAGGGCACCACGACAAGCGGCACGACTCCCACCACCACGGGGTCGACCACGCCGACCACCTCCACCCCGGCCTACACGGGTCCGCCGAGGCTGTCCGGCCTGCGGCTGCGCAACCTCGTGAAGGCCCAGCAGGGGCACGCGCGCTTCATGCTCGGCATGAAGTCGGCGGGCCCCGGCACCTTCACGGTGAAGATCACCAGCCTGAAGGACAAGAAGGTGGTCCGCACCATCACGACCGCGCCCAATGAGCCCGGCGGAGAGGTGTGGTTCCTCGTGCAGGCGGTCAACGACCAGGGCTACCAGCTGGCGAACGGCCCCTACTCGGTGAGCATCTCGGTCACCGACGCCCAGGGCCGCAAGGCCAAGGTGCTGAAGAAGAACATCAAGCTCGAGCTCACCCCGCCGCGCGGGCGCCTCGACGGCTTCACCGTCCCCAACCTTCCGGCCATCGCGCGCCAGCTGAAGATCCCCGAGGGCGGGCAGCTGGTCACCGCGCTCGGCCCCAAGGGCGTGCTCGTCACCGCCGGCCTGCGTCGCGGCGACGTCATCACCAAGATGAACAACCTCGACGTCACGACCCCCGGCCAGTGGACCGCCGCGCTGAAGGCGCTGCCGGCCGACACCGCCGTGCCGATCGAGTTCCGCCGCGGCGCCGAGGTGCGCACCGGCACGATCTCCGTGCCCGCCGACTGGAACCCGGCCCCGAGCTACGAGAAGGCCTTCCCGGTGCTCGTGAAGCGGAACCCCAACAAGCTGGGGTACCTGCTGGCCGCCGCGCGTGACCGCATCGACGCCGGCAAGCCCGACGACGCCCAGAAGTTGCTCGACAAGTGGCCAAAGGGCCTCAAGACGACGGGCATCGGCCAGATGCTCCAGGGCGAGATCCTCCTCGACAAGGACGACCTCAAGGGCGCCCTCGCCGCGTACAACCGCGCGGTGAAGGCGGACCCGAACCTCGCGCCGGCCCTGCTCGGCCAGGGCCTGGTGCTCTCGCGCCTCGACCGCACCGCCGACGCCGTGCCGGCCTTCCAGGCAGCCGTCGCCGCCGACCCCGGCAACGCCATCGCGCAGGCCTTCCTCGCCTACGCCCTCATCGCCACCGACCAGTTCGAGCCGGCCATCGCGGCCGCCACCGAGGCCGTTCGCCTCGATCCGAACTACGAGGACGGATACGTGGCCCTCGGCCTCGCCCTCATCGCCACCAACCAGAAGGCGCAGGGTGTTGCCGAGCTCAAGAAGGGCCTCCTCCTGATATCGGACCAGAAGCGCGCCGACCAGCTCATCGCCGAGAACCTGGAGCCCAACCACCCGTAGTAGGTGGGGAGGCCACCTCCGGCCCCCACGGGAGCGCTGTCGATCCCGTGAGGCCCCGGAGGGCCTGACCCCGGGGCGCTTCCGAGGGCCGCAGGGGGCGGTTGTATCCCCGCGGACAACTCGCGGATAGCCGGGATGGTTCGTACTTCGGGGTTGCGGCGATCGCAGCCGGGGATGATGCATTTGCGGTCCCCGCAAATGCCGATCCCGTTTCGGCGAGTGGCCGCAACCCCGAAGTACGAATCAGCCCGGACCGCTGCGGTAGTCCGCAGGGATACAACCGCCCCCTGCGGGGAGCGCCAAGCGCTCGGGGGTCAGGCCCCCCGCGGCCTCGCGGGGGCTACAGCTCGCCCGTGGGGTCCGCTTCCTCTTCGTCTTCCCAGCGGCGGCGGCGGGGGGCGCGGCTGCCCATCTGGACGAACAGGACGACGCTCACGATGCCGATGATGAGGCCGATCCAGAACTGCCACATCACGAGCGGGTTGCCGCTGAAGATGCCGAAGAGCAGAAGGACGGCGATGTCGATGACGAGCGCGATCAGGCGCTGGCGCGGCGGGGCGAGCTGCACCACCCAGGGCGCCGCGATCGAGATGATGAGGAGCAGGATCGAGCTCATGTCTCCAACCGAATCGGGGAGGGGCGCCGGGGTGGCGCCCATTTCCAGCGCGAGAGCGTAGCGGAGGCGCAGGAAATCGCGCGTGCAGGCGCCGTGCCGCTACTCTCGCCGCTTGCGGGCCGTGGGCATCCATCTGCTGCAGGACGCCCGGCTGGGTGATGCCCCCGGGCGCTCCGCCGTGGCCGAGATCACCACTGACAACGCGCTGTCAGGGGTGCGGATGTGTCGTTCCGATGGGGAGATCGTCGAGGCGGTCGGCGGCCCGGCCGCGCTCGTGCTCATCGATGCGCCGGCCGTGGTGCCCGACGTGACGGGACGCCGTGACGCCGAGCACGTGCTGGCGTGGCTCGACATCGCCGCCTTCCCCGTGACGCCGTCTCGAATGGACAAGGCATACGGCGGCGCACGGGGCGTGGCGCTCGCCGCGGCGCTCGAAGGTGCCGGGCACGTGGTGGCCGAGGCCCTCCCCGACCAGGTGCTGCGACAGTTGATGTGGGAGCAGGAGCATCCCGCGGACCGGCCTCCGCTCGACCTCGCGGACTACCGCACGGCGTGGCTCGGCGTGAGGGCGCCCGCCTTCCGCCCGCGCGGGGGCCGGGCCCGCAACGACGGACTCGAGCCGGCCCGCGCGATCCTCGCCGGGAACACCGACGTCGCGGGGTGGCCGCCGGCCGAGCGTGAGGGCGACCTCGCCGACCTCGACGAGGCCGCGGTGATCGATGCCGTGGCCTGTGCCCTGCTGGCGCACCGCTGCCTCCATGCCCCGGGCGACCGCTGGGCCCTGGTGGGCGATGCCGCGGCCGGCCGCATCGCGCTCGCAGCCTGTCCCGAGATGATCGACCGCGCCGCCATCAATGCCGCGCGCCTGCGGGATGAGGGGACGATCAACATCGTGCCGGAGGTTGCGGGCACGCAGGTCGGCCCGCCACAATCATGGTGAGCCGCGGAGTGCCGCGGGAACCCGACCGGGAGGCACCCCGTGTCCAGTGACAGCGTCTACAAGGTCATCGAGATCGTCGGCACCAGCAGCGAGTCGTGGGAGGCCGCCACGAGGCTCGCCGTGGAGACCGCCTCCAGCACGCTTCGCGACCTGCGCGTGGCCGAGGTCGTCAAGCAGGACGTCACGATCAAGGACGGCACCGTCGACCG
>SXZC01000058.1 GCA_005788075.1 Actinomycetota bacterium | reverse complement strand
GGTCGAGCTCCCGGCGCGCCCGCCCGGCGGCGCGCAGCGCCCCTCCCGCCAGCCGGCGGCGAAGGGCCGCGAGGTCCTCGAGCATCAGGGCGCGATCGGGCACCACGAGGTCGGCGGCGGCCGTGGGGGTGGCGCCGCGGGCGTCGGCGGCCAGGCATGCGAGGGTGATGTCGGGATCGTGGCCGATGCCGGCCACCACCGGGGTGGACGATGCCCGGATGGCGCGCACCAGTTGCTCGTCGCTGAAGGGGAGCAGGTCCTGCAGCGATCCACCGCCGCGCGCGACCATGATCACATCGACGCGCGGGTCGGCATCGAGCGCCGCGATCGCCCGGGTCACCTCGGCCACGCACGCGCCGCCCTGCATCGCGGCGTGCGCCACCACGACGCGCATGGGGAACCTCCCCTCGATGCGCCGCAGCACGTCGGCGCGCGCCGCGCTGCCCGAAGCGGTCACGAGCCCCACTCCGGTCGGCAGGAACGGCAGCGGTCGCTTGATGGCGTCGTCGAACAGCCCCTCCTCCGCGAGGCGCCGCCTGCGCTCCTCGATCATGCGCAGGATCTCGCCCTCGCCCGCGGGCTCGATGCGCCTGAGCCGGATGATCAGGCGGCCGTCGCGGCGCGAGAACTCCGGTCGTGCCACGGCCTGCACCACCGCGCCATCCGCCAGCTCGTGCCCGTGGTCGACGTCGGTGGCGTAGGCGAAGCAGTCCACGCGGGCGTCGTGCCCCTCGCGCGGGTCCTCGAGCCGGAACCAGAGCAGGCGGCCGTCGCGGCCGGAGCGCAGGTTCACCACCTCGCCACGGATGTACACCGTGCGCGTGTTGTCGCTGATCACGCGCTCCAGCGCGCTCACCACCTCGTCCACCTCGAACACGCGTCCGCGCGCGGCGTCATCGGCCATGGCCAGATGATGCCGCTCAGGTCGGGGGCATGAGGGCCACCATCACGGCCACGGCGGCCAGCACCGCCGCGCCCAGCAGCACCTCCGCGCGCACGCTCGCCACGAGCGCCGGCAGGCCGTCGGATACCTCCGCGGGCTCCAGGCCGAGCGCCACCCGCTCGAGCCGGGGATGCAGCACGAGGCGATTCCACGCGGCCAGCACGAGCATCACGCCGAACACCACGAGCTTCGCGAGCAGCGCGAGCCCGTAGTCGGTGGTCCACAAGGCAGAGAGCGACGGCAGTTCGGCGAGCGCCCGGTAGACGCCCGTGATCACGAGCACCACCACTGCCGCCACGGCGATCGATGAGAAGCGCACCACCACCCCGGCACCGAGGCGCACGCGATCGGGCTCTGCGAGACGGGCGAGAAGGGGCAGCGCGAGCACCATGAGCATCACCAGGCCGCCGAGCCAGGCCGCGGTGGCCCAGCCGTGCGCGATGTCGATGAGCGTGCCGAGCGTGGCGTCCGTGCCGCTGGCCGCGTGCCCTGACCACGAGAGCAGCACGGAACCGGCGAGGCCGGGCACCGCGAGGGCGTACATGCGAGCGCCGGATGGCGCCAGCGGCGGATCGCCACGGCGCAGCACCGCAGCGGCCACGGCCCCGGCGATGGCGAGCACCAGCAGCGCGATCCAGGCGGTGCCCCAGCGGCTGCCTCCCAGCAGGTCGCCCCAGGCGCCACCCACCGCCGCGCCTTGCACGGGGAGCGCGATGGCCAGGCCCGCCACCCATGCCGCGAGCAGCCCCCACCACGCGCGCCACCACGCGCGCACGGGGCCCGGGGCCGCACCCAGGGCGTCGTCCCTCAATCGCCCCGCGCCCTCGGCCGCGGGCGGTGCCACGCCCCCCGCCGACCACGCACGCGCCATCACCCACTCGCGCGTGAGGGCCATCCCGGCCGTTCCGAGCACGCCGATCAGCACCAGCAGGCGGGCCACCACGGCAAGCGGCCCGGCGCCGTCGGACCCCTCCAGCGTCACGGGGCCGGCCGCGGGCTGTGCCGCGCGCACCGCGAAGCTGCTGGTGCCCGCGAATGCGTGACCGTCGGAGGTCATGCCCGACCACGCCACCCGGTATGTGCCCGTGCCGTCGCGCGGCACGGCGATGATCATCGCCTGCGGATCGTCCGCGCCGACCGTGACGCGCGTGGACACCTTCCCCGCGGGGCCGCGTACCTGCGCACGCGCCAGCACCGCCTCGAGCGGAGCCGACTGCGCCACGCGCACCGACGCGGGCGCCATCGCGACGGTCGCGCCGTCGGCGGGCGTCACCGTCACCGCCGCCCAGGCGGATGCGGGCAGCGCGAGGGCAACGGCGCACGCCAGCACCAGCAGCATCCGCATCGCGACGCGGTGCGCCATCAAACCCCCGAGAAGGTGAGCACGAGCAGCACCGTGTTGAGGGCGATCACCACCACGGCGATCGCGATGCCCAGGATGGTCGTGATGCGCCGGTTCACGAGCACGCCCATCACCTGCCGATCGGCCGTGGCCTGCAGCAGGGGGATGAGCGCGAAGGGGATGCCGAACGACAGGATGACCTGCGAGATGACCAGGGCGAGCACGGGGTCGACGCCCAGGGCGAGGATGATGAACGCCGGCGCCATCGTGATGGTGCGCCGCAGCCACACCGGGATGCGGCGCTGCAGGAAACCCTCCATCACCACCTGGCCGGCGAGCGTGCCGATGCTCGAGGAGGACAGGCCCGATGCGAGGAGCGCCACCCCGAAGAGCACGTCGGCATAGTTGCCCACCACGTTCCCGAGGCCCTCGTACACCTGCGTGAGGTCCTCCCCCACGCCCGTCATGCCCGCCGAGTTGAACACCGTGGCGGCGATGACCAGCATCGAGACGTTCACGAGCCCGGCGATGGTCATCGCGATGATGACGTCCACCACCTCGAACCGGAACAGGCGCTTCTTGACCGCCGGGTCGGCCACGGGCACGCGGCGCTGGGTGAGCGCCGAGTGCAGGTAGATCACATGGGGCATCACCGTGGCGCCGAGGATTCCCACGGCCAGCAGCACGCTGGCCGTGCCGTCGAACCCCGGAACGAGGCCGGTGGCCACCTCGGACGGCGACGGTCCGGCGAGGAACACCTGCACCGCGAAGGCCACCACGATGACGCCCACGAATGCGGCGATGATCGCCTCGAGCCTGCGGAAGCCCCGGGCCTGCATGGCGAGGATGGCGTACGAGGCAATGGCCGTGATGACGGCCGCCGGCAGCAGCGGGATCCCGAACAGCAGGTAGAGGCCGAGCGCCGCTCCCACGAACTCGGCGACATCGGTGGCCATCGCCACGAGTTCGGCCTGCAGCCAGAGACCGAGGCGCACGGGCCTGCTGTAGCGGGCGCGGCAGGCCTCGGCCAGGTTCATGCCCGACGCGATGCCGAGCTTCGCCGACATCGACTGGATGAGCATCGACATGAGCACTGCAGCCACGATCACCCACAGCAGCAGGAAGCCGAACTCCGCCCCCGCCGCCATGTTGGTGGCGAAGTTGCCGGGGTCGATGTAGGCAACTGCCGCGATGAAGGCCGGCCCGAGGAACGGCGTGAACCGGCGAATGCCCGATCGGCGGCCCGAGAGCGACTCCTCGGCCGCGCGCAGCACGAGCGCGTCGCCGGGAAGGGCCTCCTCCGGGCCGGGGCTCGGGGGCTCGGCACGTCGCGGTCGCATGCTCACTGGGCCCGCGCCGCCCTCACGATGGCGACGGGCGACACGCCCGCGGCGGACACCACCACCGAGTGGCCCCCACGGGTGGTGAGCACCGCCACGCGCCCTCCTGACTCGAACTGCGCCGTGCCCGGCCCGCGCACGGGCACGGACGTGGCGCCGGGCGGCACCGGCACCGG
>SXZC01000057.1 GCA_005788075.1 Actinomycetota bacterium | reverse complement strand
GATGGTGCGGATGTTGCTGGTCACGTCCTCGCCCACCTCGCCGTCACCGCGCGTGGCGCCCACCACCAGGTGGCCGTCCTCGTAGGTGAGCGATATGGCGAGGCCGTCGATCTTGGGCTCCACCACGTAGCGCACGGGCTGCCCGCCCATGCCCTCCTGCTCGAGCACGGTCTCGAGGCGACGGTTCCAGTCGCGAAGCTCGTCATCACCCCGCGCGTTGGCCAGGCTGAGCATGGCCTGCAGGTGCCGGTGCGATTCGAACTTCTCGGACGGCTGCGCGCCCACCCGCGGGGTGGGCGAGTCGGGGGTGATCAGGTCGGGGTGCTCGGCCTCGATGGCCTCGAGCTCGCGCACCCAGTCGTCGTACACGGCGTCGTCCACCGAGGGGTCGTCCAACACGTAGTACCGGTGCGAGGCATCGCGGATGAGATCGCGCAGCTCCGCCGCGCGCGCCGCCTTCTTGGTGCTCATGCGGCGCCCATCAGATAGGCCTCGAGCGCGGCCACCTCGTCGATCACCACGTCTGCATCGGCGACGGCATCGCGCGGGAAGAAGCCCCAGGTGACGCCCACGGTGGTGACGCCCGCCGCGCGCCCCGCCGCGACATCGAAGGGGGCGTCGCCCACGTAGCAGGCGTCCGCGGCCTCGGCGGCCAGGCGGTCCAGGGCGAGCAGCACCGGATCGGGCCCCGGCTTGTGCACGGGGGTGTCCTCCACGGCCACGAGCACGTCGATGTGCTCGGCCACCTCGGGCAGGGCGTCGAAGGCCATCTGCACGGTGGGCCCCGACTTGGACGTGACCACCCCGGTGTGGCAGCCGGCGGCCTTCAGGCCCGCGAGCATCTCTCCCACGCCCGGATATGGCCGGATGAGTTCGGCAGTATGTGCGTGGTTCCACGCCCGCTGGGCCTCGAGCAGATCCTGCGCCCGGTCAGCGTCGAACGCCGCCATCTGCTCGAAGAGCGGGCGGCCGACGTTTGCCAGCAGCTCGTCATCGGGCATGTCGCGGCCCAGCACGCTGGTCACCGCATGGCGGTGGGACTGCCGGATGAGCTCACGGGTGTCCACCACCGTGCCGTCCAGGTCGAAGAGCACCGTGCCGAAGCGCGGCACCGGACTACGAGACCCCTGCCACCGACTGCAGCAGCGCGTCGAGCTCCCACCGGGCCATGCGGTCCATGCCCTCGAGGTCGGTGAGGTCGAAGTGCAGGGGGGTGACCGACAGGAAGTTGTCGTCGATGGCCGACAGGTCGGTGCCGGGCTGCTTGTCGTGGCTCATGGGCTCGCCGTAGATGCGGAAGTGTCGTGCCGACCCCTGCGTGCCCTCGAGCACCAGGGAGTCGTCGTACACGCGTCGGCCGAGGCGCGTCACCTTCGCCCCCGCGAGCTCGCCGGGCGGCACGCCCGGCCCGTTGACGTTGAAGATCACGTGGCGCGGAAAGCGCTCCTCGCAGGCGAGCGGCACGAGCTTGGCGGCGAACGCGGCGGCGGCGGAGAAGTCGTAGTCGAGCCCGGGCCCGCTGCCCCCGCCGAGGGCGTCCTGGCTCACCGCGATGGCGGGCAGCCCGAGCATCACGCCCTCGAGCGCCGCGGCCACGGTGCCGGAGTAGGTGACATCGTCGCCGAGGTTGAGGCCCAGGTTGGCGCCGCTCAGCACCACGTCGGGCGGATCCCCGATGAGCCCGAGTACCCCGAGTCGCACGCAGTCGACCGGAGTGCCGCTCACCGCGTGGGCCGGGTGCCCGTCGGCCATCTCGACGTCGTCCACCACGAGGGGGTCGTGGATGGTGATGCCGCGGGCGATCGCGCTGCGGTTGGCATCGGGCGCGATCACGAACACATCGCCGAGGTGATCAACCGCCTGCCGCAGGGCGAGGATGCCCGGCGCCTGCACGCCGTCGTCGTTGGTCACGAGGATCCTCACCGATCCCGAATCGTAGTCCCGCTGCCGGAGTGTCCTTCTCGCTGCGGGACCGCGGGAGATGGAGTTGTTACCTGCCCCACCGCAGGCCGACCGCAGGGACGAGGCCCGGGGGTGTTCCCGGAGGAAAGACCAGTGCCGCCGCGCCCTCCCGGGCGAAGCCCGGGTCGCATGCGCTGCCCTGGCGACCGAAGGGAACACCCCCGGGCCTCGCCAAGGCGACGACCGGCTGTTGCGCAGCAACGACCCCGGACCGTCGTCGCGTCTACCCGGGGTAGCGCACCGCGACCAGCGTGAGGGCATGCGGCGGAGCCGTGGGTCCGGCAGCGGAGCGCGGAGCGCCATCGAGCAGGGCGACGTAGGAGTCGAGGTCGCGCACCCCGCGGCCGACCTCGAGCATGGTGCCCACCACCACGCGCACCATGTGGCGCAGGAAGGCGTCGGCCTCGATGCGCAGGATCAGCTCGTCGCCGGCATCCCCTCCCTCGCGCCACGCGCACTCGAGCACGGTGCGGTCGAAGAACACGTGCTGGGTCTCTGTGGGGGTGAACGCCGTGAAGTGGTGCTGCCCCACCGTGGCGGCGGCGCAGGCGTCGAGCGCCGCGTGGTCGAGCGGGGGACCCGTGTGGCGCAGGGTGCGGGCCCGGCGCAGGGGTGATGGCGGGCCGATGAGGATGCGGTAGTCGTAGGCGCGGCTGAGGGCGTCCGTGCGCGCATCGAACCCCTCGGGCGCCGTGGACGCCGCGCGCACCGCGACGTCATCCGGCAGCAGGCCGTTGAGCGAGCGCCGCAGGCGGTCGGGGTCGGCGGCCGCAGCCCGCTGCGGCGCATCCATGCCCGCGGGCACCGCGAGGCTCACCACCTGCCCGGTGGCGTGCACGCCGGCATCGGTGCGACCGGCCACGCGCACCTCGGGCCTTCGCCCCAGAACGACCTCGAGGGCGTCCCGAAGGACGCCCTCGATTGTCCTGCGACCGGGCTGCTCGGCCCAGCCCGCGTAGCCCGCGCCGTCGTACTCGATGTCGAGTCGAAGCGCGGGCATGAGCAATGGGCCTACTGGAAGGCGCCGGCGGGGGTCAGCCCGAACGAGCTGGCCCGGAAGCCGTACACGCTGTAGAGGGCGTTGGCCGACTTCAGCACCTGGGCCGAGCCCCACTGGTTGGTCATGTTCAGCGTGGCGTAGGCGCTGCCCGGCTTGGTCACCGTGGCCCAGCTCCAGCCGTTGGTGGCGCCCAGGCGGCGCTCGGTCACCTTCACGCCGTTGGTCTGCTGGAGGCTCACGTACACGCTGGCCTGGTTGCTGGTCTTGCTGCGACGCTGGGCCTGCACCACCAGGCGGTAGAGGCCGTTGCTCGCCGAGGCGATGGTGGCCTTCGTGCTGGTGGGGGCGCACTGCGCGCCGCCCGGGAAGAGGTCATTCTCGACGGCCGGCGGGATGCTGGACGAGTTGTCGCAGAAGTTCACGCCGCCATCCACCACGGTCCAGCTGGCACCGGATCCGGTGAGCACGGTCCACTGCGCCGGGATGATGCCGACGTACTTCGTGGTCGGCACGATCTGGGCACGCGCGAACGCGGTGTTCACCGACGAGATGGCGATGTTCTGCACCGTGTAGTCGGCGTAGGTGTAGCCCTGCGTCTGGGTGGTCCAGGCGTTCACGGCGTTGACGATGCCGTTGATCTGCGTCTGGTTGGCGGCCATCACGGCCGTGGCCTGCGACGCGCCGAGGGCGATGCCCCCGAGGGAGATCATGGCGCCGGCGGCAAGGAGGGTGCGGAAGCGATTCACGAGGTGCTCCTGGACTGCCGCTAGGCGGCGGTGGACGTGGTGGAGGCCGCGGGGACCTCGCGCGAGAGCTCGAGCAGCACCATCGGTGCGGCGTCGCCCTGGCGGGGGCCCAGCTTGGTCACGCGCGTGTAGCCACCCGGGACATCCTTGAACACCGGGGCGATGTCGTCGAACAGCCGATAGGTGATCGGCTTGTTGCGCAGCAGCGCGATGGCCTGGCGACGTGCGTGCAGGGTGCCCTGCTTGCCGAGGGTGATGGCGCGCTCGGCCGTCTGCCGGGCGAGTCGGGCCTTGGCCTCGGTGGTCTGGATGCGCCCGTGCTCGAGCAGCGCAACGGCCATGTTGGCCGCCATCGACTTGCGATGTGCACTGTCACGATTGAGCTTGGGGCCGCGCCTGCGGTGTCGCATTGGTGTCTCCGGTTGACGGTTCGGTCGTTATCAGTCGTCGCGGAGCGCCAGGCCGTGGCGGGCCAGGTTCTCCTTGACCTCTTCGATGCTCTTCTTGCCGAAGTTCGGGATGGCCGAGAGGTCGTCCTCGCTCTTCGAGATCAGGTCGCCGATGGTCTCGACGCCCACGCGCTTGAGGCAGTTGTAGGAACGCACGCCCAGCTCGAGCTCCTCGATGAGGATGTTGGCCATCTCGCCACCGGGCTGCGGCGGCTCGGGCTCCTCCTCGGCCAGCAGGCGGATGTCCTTGGGGTCGGCGAAGATCGCCAGGCGCTCGATGAGGATGGCCGAGGCCTGGGCCACCGCGGTGCGCGGGTCCACCGAGCCATCGGTCTCCACCTCGAGGGTGAGCTTGTCGTAGTCGGTGCGCTGGCCCACGCGGGCGGCGCCGACCTCGTAGCGCACGCGGCGCACGGGCGAGAAGTTGCTGTCCACAGGGATGACCCCGATGCTCGACCCCGGGCCCTTGTTCTGCTCGGCGGGCACGTAGCCGCGGCCGCGGGCGATGGTGAGCACCATGTCCAGCGAGGCACCGGCCTCGAGGTTGGCGATCTCCAGCTCGGGGTTGAGGATCTCCAGGTCGGACGGGCAGGCGATGTCGCCGGCGGTGGCCACGCCCGGGCCCTGACGGCTGAGCTCCACCTCGATCTCGTCGGCCTCGCCGACGAGGCGGCACACGAGGCCGCGCAGGTTGAGGATGATGTCCGTGACGTCCTCGCGCACGCCCTTCACCGTGGTGAACTCGTGCTGCACGCCGTCGATCTTGATCGACGTGACGGCCGCCCCCTCGAGGGACGACAGCAGCACGCGGCGAAGCGAGTTGCCGAAGGTGTGTCCGAAGCCGCGGTCGAGCGGCTCGACCTCGATCTGCCCGAAGACGTCGGACTCGGGCTCGTAGGACATGCGCGGGGTCTGGATGTCGAGCACTTGGGTTGCTCCTCCCGGCCCTGTGGCCGGTTATGTGGTGAACGCGGAACCGGGTCCGACGGCCTCGGCCGAGGCCCCCGCGTCAGGGGCGCCCCGCCATCGCCCGTGCCGGGCCCGGTGCACTGCTTACTTCGAGTAGAGCTCCACGATGAGCTGCTCACGCACCGGGGTGTCGATCTCGGTGCGATCCGGGGCCTTGAGGACCTTGCCGGACAGCGACTCGTGGTCGGCCTGCAGCCACGGGGCCACCGACGCGCCGATCTCGGTGGCGCCGCGCACGGTCTGCTCGGCCCCGGAGTCCGGCTTGATCGTGATGATGTCGTCGGGACGGCACTGGTAGGACGGGATGTCCACGCGCTTGCCGTTGACCATGATGTGGCCGTGGCGCACCAGCTGGCGGCCCTGGCGGCGCGAGGCCGCGAAGCCGAGGCGGGTGACCACGTTGTCGAGCCGCAGCTCGAGGAGGCGCAGCAGGTTCTCGCCCGTGATGCCGGGCTGGCGGCTGGCCTTCTCGTAGTAGCGACGGAACTGGGCCTCAAGGATCCCGTAGTAGCGCCGGGCCTTCTGCTTCTCGCGCAGCTGCACCCGGTATTCGCTCTGCTTCTGCCGGCCGCGGCCGTGGTCGCCCGGCGGGTAGGCGCGGCGCTCGAT
>SXZC01000056.1 GCA_005788075.1 Actinomycetota bacterium | reverse complement strand
CGCGGAAGCTTCGGGGGCATCGCCGTTGGTCGCCGCCGTCGTCGCCGCCTCCGCGACCTCCGCCGTGGACATCTTGCGCCGTCGCCTGCGACGCCGCTTGGCGGTGCCACCCTCCTCGGAGCCCTGCACGCCGATGCCCACCTCCGCGGCCTCGGGCAGGCGCGGTGCCTTGGGGCGCAGTTGGTTCCACACCCGCGCGCTGTGCAGGGCGCGGGAGTTGCGGCTTCCCACCGCGGCGCGCAGTGCCCGACGGGCCTCGGGCTCGGTCCAGTCGATGGCGTCGAGCGCGCCGCGCAGCGCGGCCCATCCACCGCAGGTGCCGGCGGCGCGGCTGGCCACGCGGATGTCCTCGCTGCGAAGGGGCACGTCACCGGGCCCGAGCGCCAGCACGACGCGGCCCGCCTGCCCCACCTTGAGGGGTGAGCCCTCCGCGGGCGGCGCCACGGGGTCGGGCGCGGGAGCGCCGACGGCGCGCAGCCACAGCCCGATGAGGCCGATCTCGCCGCCGTTCTCGATGAGGTGCTGCGACTCCCACTTGGCGATGCGGTGGATCTCCTGGTTGCGCCCGGGGCGGCTGGCGTCGGCCAGGCCACGCGACACCTCCCATGCCCAGGCGGGCGCCCACGACGATGCCGAGTCGAGCGCCGACCAGCGGCGGCGGCGCTCGGCCGAGCGACCCTGCTGCTCGAGGGACGCCACGTTCTCCCACTTGCCCGCCTGATCGGCGTGGAACCACAGCGCGCGAATGCGCTCACGGGCGGTCATGCGCAGGCGGTCGAGGATCGCCCGGGGGGCATCGGCCGGCAGCGCCTGGCGAAGGTCGGGCTGCACGAGCAGGGCCAGGGCCCAGGCCCGCCACAGCGGTTGCTCGTCGCCATTCTCGGCCTTGCGCGCCACCACACCCGACAGCGCCCACCAGGCGTGCGCGCCCAGCGGGTCGACCCCCGCGGCGAGCGTCTCGGCGACCTCCTGCCAGTCGGTGTCGCGCGCAGCGGCCTCCACCCACTCCTCCATCACGCCGATGGGGATCTGCGAGGGGTCGGCCTCGCGCCAGCCGCCGTCCTGGAAACCCGCCACGAGCGCGGACGGCGCGGCGCCCGGGTTGACGAGGCTCGCGCGGCCGCCGTCCTGCTGCGCCAGCAGCTCGGCAGCGCGGGCGAGCTTGCCCCGCTCGCCGCCCTCAGGCGGACCGGCCACGCGGCCGAGCGGCTTGTACCAGCCCATCCCGAAGAGGTCGTGGCTGGTCTGCACGCCCATGGGGTCGCCGGCCGGGAGGAACTCCACCGACACGGCCTCCTTGTCGGGGGCCGGGCGCATCACGCGACCGAGGCGCTGCACGAACACGCGCTCACTGGTGGTGGGGGCGAGGTGCATCACCACCGAGGCGCGGGTCTCGTCCCAGCCCTCGGTGAGCAGGTCGGCGTTGCAGAGCACGTCGATCTTCCCCGCCCCGAACTCGCGCAGGATGCGCTGCAGGTCGCGCGCCGGCGTCTGGCCCGACACCGCGGCAGCCTTCGCGCCGCGCTCGGTCATCTCGTCGGCCAGCGCATGCGCCTGCGCCACGGTGGCGGTGTACGCCACGCCCGCGAGGCCCAACGGCATGAAGTGCTCGGCCCACACATCGGCGCAGGCCCGGTGCCAGAGGGCGCGATCGAGGGCGCGGCCCAGGCTCGCCTGGTCGAAGTCGCCGCGCACGCGGGTGACGTCCGAGAGGTCCACGGCGCGCTCCACGCGCAGGGAGCGCAGCGGGCACAGGATGCCGCGGTCGATCGCCGACTGGCGGTCGAGGGTGGCGGCCACTGGGCCGAACACCTGCTCCACGTGGCCGGTGGTGGTGGCGGGCGTGGCGGTGAAGCCGACGATCACCGCGTGCTCGGCCCGGTCGATCATGCGGCGGGTCTGCGCGCCAAGCGTGGTGTGCGCCTCGTCGCAGATCACGAGCGTGACGGAATCCCAGTCGGCATCGTCCTGGTTGCGCAGGCCGGCCTGGTAGGTGCAGATGGCCACGCCGGGCCGCCCGATGGACCCCACGCCATCGATGGTGAATGGCACGTCGGGGAAGAATGTGGTGAGCGCCTGCGCCGTCTGCTCGGCCAGGTTGCGGCGGGGCACGAACACCACGGCCGAGCCGTCGAGGGCCGCGGCCAGCGCGCAGAAGGTGATGGTCTTGCCGGATCCGGTGGGGGCGTCCACCCACGTGCGGGTTGCGCCGGTGCGGAGTCGGACGCCGAGCTCGTCGAGGGCCTCGATCTGGTGCTCGCGCAGCACCACGTTGGGCCACCACGCGGCCGGATCAGCCAGCGCGGCCTCGAGCCGCTCCGCGGGGGATAGCGCCTCGGTGGGCTCTATGGATGTGCTCATGCCATCTGGCACCTCTCAGCGCATGACGTGGCGCCATGCGCGGCAGGCCCCCGGGTGGGGCCGATGCGGACTGAAGGACCCGTCACGCGGTCGGCGTGGCGCTCGTAGGAGGCGCCGGACGGCCCGCGGGTCGAGGAGGAACATAGCAGCAGGGTGCGGCGTCGGGTAATCCGCAAGGCCCCCGAAAGCACGCCCCCGGGGAATGCCGCTAGAGTTTCCGGCCATGGGTAGCCAATCCTCGGGAGGAGGCGGCGCGAACCAGTGGGCACGTCCAGTGCTCCTCGCAGTCGCCTGCATCGTCATCGGATTCGTCGTCGGGTGGTTCGCCCGTGGCGATGGCGGGGGCGTGGTGCTGCCCACCGTCGCGGACGCCGTGCAGACCACGGCCACGATCGCCACCACCAGCACCACGGCGACCACCGGCACGACCGACACCACGGGCACCACGGGTACCACGGGTACCACCGACACCACGGGCACCACCGGCACGACCGGCGCCACGGTGGCGGGTGCCCCGGCGCGTGACCAGATCAACCTGGTCATCCTCAACGGCACGGAGACGAGCGGCCTCGCCGCGAAGACCCAGGCACAGGCGGAGTCGATCGGCTACGCGAATGTCGGCGTCGGCGACGCCCCGGCCACCCAGGCCAACACCGTCGCCTACTACCGCACGGGCGAGGATGCCGCGGCCCAGCAGGTGGCGGCCGACCTGGGCGCCCAGACCGAAGAGGCACTCACCGCGGGCAGCGGCGTGGAGTCGGCGGCCGTCACGGTGCAGCCCGACGTCGACGTGGTGCTCGTCCTCGGGGGATGACCCCCGGGGAGGGCCCCGGCCTCCGGGTCGGGCTGCGGCTCCCGCAGTACGCGTCCACGTGGCCTGACCTGCGCGATGCGGCCATCCGGGCCGAATCGCTCGGATTCGCGTCGGCCTGGCTGAACGACCACCTCTGGACGCCGGGGCGCCTGTCGCGCGACGACGCCTTCGACGTCTTCACCGGGCTGGCCGCCGTGGCGGCCGTCACCGACCGCATCGCGCTCGGCACCGCCGTGATGTCGGCGTCATACCGACCGGCGCCCCTCGCGGCGAAGATGTCGTCGGTGGTGGACGTCATCTCCGGCGGCAGGCTCATCCTCGGCATCGGCACCGGATCCGACAAGGGCGAGCACCAGGCCTACGGCTACCCATTCCCCGAGCCCAGGGAGCGCACCGCGGGCCTCATGCAGGCGCTCGACGTGATCGAGGCCATGTGGTCGCAGCCCGATGGCGCCACGCTCGAGGGCCTGCTCGACGACGCGCCCTGCAACCCGCCGGTGATGTCGTCCCCGCGCCCGCCGATCCTGATCGCCGCCCACAAGAAGCGCCTGCTGCAGGTGGCCGGCACCCGCGGCGATGGCATCTTCGCGGCCTTCCTTGAGCCCGACGACCTGCGGGCCCGCGTGGCCATTGCGCGCGACGCGCGCGAGCAGGCGGGCATCGAGAGCCCGCTGCGGGTAGCCGTGTACATCTACGCGCTGCCCGTGCGCCACCACGACGAGGCCCTCGAGTGGATCGCCCCCGAGGCCGAGGCGCTCGGCAACAAGCCGGCGTCGTACCTGAAGTGGCTGCCCTCGCGCGGCCTCGCCGCCAGCCCGGAGGAGATCGCGGCCGAACTGGCCCGCTTCGCGGACGCCGGCGCCACCGACGCCGTGCTGGTGCTGCCGAACCGCGTGCCCCCGGAGGCCATCGACGCGCTGGCCGAGGTGATGAGCGCGCCCACCACGGTGACGGTCACCACACCCGACGGGGGACAGTCACCCGACAGCGCGATACCGCCTCCGGATGGGCGATCCGGGGACACCACCGGAAGCACGGTGACAGTCACCGGGGCCGGGGGGGTGACTGTCACCGCCAATCTCGTCGACCTCCTCGTCGAGCAGCATCGCCGCGCAGGGCGGGGGGCGCATCCCGCCGTGAGCGACGAGGAGGGCACCTGGGACTTCGACGCGCTGAGCGCAGCCATGCGGCGGGCCGCCGGGGCGCTTCGCGCGGCCGGGCTGCGGCGCGGGCAGCACGTGGCCGTGGTGAACCGCGACGGGCGCCACTGGGTGCAGGCGGTGCTCGGCATCGCCACCGCAGGCGGGGTGGCGATTCCCCTCGACCCGGCGATGGACCCGGAGCTCCTGGCGTCGGTGCTCGAGGACGCCGCGGTGAGCATCGTGATCGCCGACGACCCGGTGCCCGCGGGGCCCTGGCGCGTGATGCATCCCAACACGCTCGACGAGGCGCGCCCCGCCCCCATCACCCCGGTGGACGCCGACGACCTGGCCTACATCGTCTATTCGTCGGGATCCACGGGCAAGCCCAAGGGCGCCATGCACGCCCACCGCGACATGCGCATGTCGGTGGAGGGCTACGCGGCGGACGTGCTGGGGCTCGGCCCGGGCGACACCTGCCACGCGGTGTCGCGCGGCTACACCTCGCTCGGCTTCGGCAACGGCTTCTTCCGCCCGCTCGGCCGCGGCGCGCACCTGGTGCAGACGCGCACCAAGCCCAACGTGCGCACGGTCATCCATGCATGCGAAGCGCACGGGGTGACCGTGCTCTCGGGCGTGCCCACCTTCTGGGCGCAGCTCACGGAGTTCCTCTCGCGCCACCCCGACCTGCATGACGCCATCGCCACCGTGCGCCTCGGCGTGTCGTCGGGCGACTCCCTGCCCGGCCCCGTGCTCACGCGCCTTCGCGAGGTGATCCCCGGCCTCGACGTGCTCGAGGGGTTCGGCTGCTCGGAGGCATCGAACATCGTGCTGTCCACCCGGCCGGGCGACGACCTGCCCGGGCGCCTCGGGCGCGCGGTGCCCGGCGCCGACGTGTCGCTGCGCGACGAGGATGGCCGGCCCGTGGAGCCGGGAACCCCCGGCCAGCTGTGGATCAGGAGCGAGAGCAACACCACCGGGTACTGGCGCCGCACCGACCTCACCCGCGACCTCCTGCACGGCGAGTGGGTGCGCATGAGCGACATGCTCGTGGAGGAGGACGGCGTGTTCCGCCATGTGGGCCGCGCCGATGACCTCTTCAAGGTGGACGCCAAGTTCGTGAGCCCCGTGCAGGTGGAGGGAGTGATCCACGATCACCCGGCCGTGGCGGAGGTGGCCGTGGTGGGCCGCGCCGACGACAAGGGCCTCATGCGCGTGGTCGCGGTGATCGTGCCGCGCGACGGCACCGACACCGAGGTAGCCGAGCATGAGATCCGCCAGGCCGTGGCCCACGCGCTGGGCGCTTACTCGGCCCCTTCGGTGATCGAGTGGCGCGACGAGCTGCCGCGCCTGGCATCGGGAAAAGTGGCGCGGCGCGTGCTGCGCGAGGGCGCCTGACCGCGAACCGCGCGAGCTAGCCCCCGAGCAGCGCCCCGAGGTCGTCAGCCACCGCCACGGGCTTCGCGCCCTTCCAGGCGTCGGCCTCGGCCCGGCTGGTGACGCCGCTCAGCACGAGTGCGGCATCGAGCCCCGCGGCCACCGCACCGCCGACGTCGGAGTCGAGCCGGTCGCCCACGGCCAGCACCGGGCCGTGCACGCCAAGCCGCTCGCGCGCGATACGCCAGGCGTCCGGCCCCGGCTTGCCCACGGCCACCACGTCCACGCCGGCGGCGTACTCCACGTAGGCCACCACGGCGCCCGTGCCGGGACGCACGCCGTTCTCGCCCGGCACGAGGCGGTCGCGCCCCGTGGCGATCACCGGCACGCCGGCGCACGCCGCGCGCACCGCCCAGGTGAGCTCGCGGTACGAGAGGTCGGCGTGGCCCGCCAGCACCACCACGTCAGCGTCGGGCACGTGCGCCTCGCGCGACACCACCTTGAGCCCCGCGGCCTGCACGTGGCGCGCCATCGCGGGGCTCCCCACCACCACGGCGACCCCACCACTGAAGCGATCGGCCAGGTACTCCTGCATCACCACGCCCGAGGTGACGATCTCGTGCACCGCACCGCGCACCCCATGACTCCAAAGCCGCTGCAGCACGTCCTCGGGCGACGAGGCCGGGTCGTTGGTGAGGAACACCAGCGCCCGATCGGCCGCCCGCCAGCGATCCACGGCCTCGGGCGCGCCCGGCACCGCCGAGGTGCCCACCCACAGGCAGCCGTCGAGGTCGAGGATGAGCCCCTCGTACCTCTCGGCGATCGCATCGGCGTCGGACATGGCGCGATGCTACCGCCGCCCGTACCATGCCCCCATGGAGACCTATGGGCACGTGGCGGTGGCGGTGGAGGACAGCCCCGGATCGCACAAGGCGCTGCAGGAGGCCGCCCGCATGGCGTCGCTCACCGGCGCGCGCCTGTCGGTGCTGCACGTGACGAGCATCCCGATGCCGCCTCCCTACATGGGTGAGGGCGGTGTCTTCCTGCCCGACCCCGAGGTGATGCAGGCCGCTGCTCTCACCTGGCTGAAGGAGATGGTGGAGGGAATCCCGGGCGCGCAGCCGCAGGTGCTGGAGGGCCACCCGCCCGACGCGGTGTGCCAGTGGGCCGAGGAGAACGACGTGGACCTGCTGGTGGCCGGCGCGGAGCGTGGACGGGTGGAACGCCTGCTGCTCGGCAGCTTCGCGCTGCACCTGGCGCGCCACGCCCCCTGCGACATCATGCTCGCGCGCCCCGACAAGGGCTGACCCTTACCGAATCCTTGACGTAGCGCCGCCGGATGCTTCCGGGGCGCGGCCCCGCGGCCCCGCGCGCGTCGCTAGGGTGCCCGCCCGTGACCTGGTACGAGGCGATCGTCTACGGAATCGTGCAGGGGCTCACCGAGTTCCTGCCCATCTCGAGCTCCGGCCACCTGTTGCTCGTCCCCGCCTTCTTCGGCTGGGAGGACCCCGGTGCGCTGTTCACCGCGATCATCCAGCTCGGCACCATGCTGGCGGTGGTCCTCTACTTCTGGCGCGACCTGATCGCGGTGATCACCACCTGGGTGCGCTCGTGGTACACGCCGTCGCTGCGCTCCGAGCTCAACGCCCGCATGGGCTGGTACCTGGTGATCGGAACGATCCCGATCGTCATCTTCGGGTTCATCTTCCGCAACCAGATCGAGACCGCCGCCCGCAGTCTCTACATCGTCGGCACCATGCTGATCGTGTTCGGCCTCATCCTCGGCGCCATCGACTGGGCCAGCCGCAAGGAGCGCGTGGTGGAGTCGGTGAAGCGCAACGACGCCATCGCCGTGGGGCTTGCCCAGGCGCTGGCGCTCATCCCCGGCGTGTCGCGCTCGGGGGCCACGATCAGCGCAGGCCTGCTGATGGGCCTCACCCGCGAGGCCGCCGCGCGCTTTTCGTTCCTGCTCTCGATCCCGGCCATCGTGCTCTCGGGGCTCTACGGCCTGTACGGCGAGCTCGGATCCTCATCCGGTGGCGTGGGCCTCATGCCGCTCATCATCGCCACCGTGGTGTCGTTCATCGTCGGCTACGCGGCCATCGCATTCCTTCTGCGGTGGCTCGCGCGGCACTCGCTCTACGTGTTCGTGGCGTACCGGGTAATCCTGGGGGTGCTCGTGCTCGCCCTCGCCGCCGGCGGCGTGATCTCCTGAGCGGCGACGGCCGGGGGCGCTATCCTGCGGGATCGTGTTCGGAGCACATCACGACAGCACCCTCGCCAAGGCCAAGCGAAAGGCCGCGGCCGAGGCCAAGGAGAAGGAGCAGCGCCGCCACGAGATGATCGAGGCGCTGCGCAGGGCCAAGGAGTCGGCCGCGGACCCCGCGGAGCAGGCGCGCCGGGAGCGCGCGAAGCGCCACAGCGAGGTGCTCGATCGATGGCCCGCGAACTGGTAGGACGCCCGTAAGCCGAGGCGCCACGCGGCGCGGTACCATGTAGAGGCGATTCACGCCGAATCCGGATCCCGCCGGGGACCGGCCGGGGCGCCTAAAAGGGGGCGCCCGCCGCCCGGTGGCGCGATCAGATGGCACGAGGAGAATGAATGTTCGAGGTTGGGGACAAGGTCGTCTACCCGCACCATGGCGCGGGTACCGTGCTTGCCAAGGAATTCCACGAGATCCGCGGCGAGCGCCGTGAGTACCTGACGATCGAGATCCTGCAGCCGCAGATGACGGTCATGGTCCCGTGCGAGAACGCCGAGACCGCCGGCCTTCGCCCGGTCATCAACGAGCGCGCCGTCAACGAGGTGCTGGCCGTCCTGGCCGCCGACGGCAGCGAGATGCCCGCGCAGTGGAACCAGCGCTTCAAGCGCAACCAGGAGAAGCTGCGCAGCGGCGACATCCTCGAGCTGGCCGAGGTGGTGCGCAACCTCGAGCGCCGGCAGCAGGACGCCCGCCTGTCCCCCGGCGAGATGCAGATGCTCGAGCGCGCGCGCCGCGTGCTGGTAAGCGAGCTCATGTACGCCCGCAACATCGACGAGGAGACGGCGAACAAGCTGATCGACGACGTGCTCACCGGCGAGCACGTGGTGAAGCACAAGCCCACGGGCAAGCGCATCGCGCCCAAGCCGCCGCCCAAGGCCGACCCCAAGGCCGCTGCGGCCGCCCGTGCCGCTGCCGCCCAGCAGTCACGCTCGTCGATGCGCGCCACGGTGCGCCCGCCGCTGTCGTCCACTCCGCCGTCCGTGCAGGCCATGGCCCGTGCGGCGATGGAGAAGGCCGCCGAGGCCAAGGCGCCCGCCAAGAAGGCGGCTCCCGCGAAGGCGGCGGCCAAGCCGGCGGCGAAGGCGGCTTCGAAGCCCGCGGCAAAGGCGCCGGCCAAGAAGGCCGCTCCCGCGAAGGCGGCAGCCAAGCCGGCGGCGAAGAAGGCGGCCCCGGCCAAGCCCGCGGCAAAGGCGCCTGCCAAGAAGGCCCCCGCCAAGCCAGCCACGAAGGCGGCGGCGAAGCCCGCCGCAAAGGCGCCGGCCAAGAAGGCGGCAACCAAGCCCGCGGCGAAGGCAGCTGCGAAGCCCGCGGCCAAGGCGCCGGCCAAGAAGGCGGCTCCCGCGAAGGCGGCGGCCAAGGCCCCGGCCAAGAAGGCAGCCCCGGCCAAGAAGAAGTAGCCGGGCGGCGGTCGGGTCACCCCTCGCGCAGGAAGGTGACCTCCGCCACCTCGCCGCGCTCGACCGAGAGCAGCGACAGCCCATCAACGCGCACGGCGGCCAGGTCGTCGAGCGTGCGGGCGTCGTGCTCCACGATGGCCCGCGCGAGCAGGCCCTTGAGGTGCTTGCCCGCGTGGCCCGCGGCCCGGCGCCCGCCGGGGCCATCCTCGACGATCCCCACGCGCACCAGGCTTCCCGACCGCAGCGCCGCGGGATCGATGACCGCCCGGTGGTCGAGGGGAAGCATGTCGATCACGACGCCGCGCCCTGCATGCCGCGCCAGCGCACCCGAAACGGCGGGGCGCCACCACGCCGCGAGCGACCCGAAGCCATCAACACGCGCGCCCATCTTCAGCCGATAGGCCGGAATCGCATCGGCGGCGCCGACGAGGCCCCAGAGACCCGAGGTCACCACGATGCGCGACATCGCGCGGCGCCGGGCCGGAGCCGGCAGCGATGTGATGTCGATGCCGCCCCACACCACCCCGGTGTAGCGCTGGGCGGCGGGCATGGTGGGTGACGCGTCCATGTGCTTCCACTCGCCGATCGCACGCTCGAGGTGCGGCCCGCGCACGCCCAGCAGCGGCCCGCCCGCACCCGCGGCGAGCACCCGCCGCACGGCGTCGCGCACCGTGAGGCGCTCGACGGCCAGGTCACCGAATCGGCCGCCCCCCCACTCGACGGGGGCGCCATCCCCGCCCTCGGCCTTCCCCTCGGATGGCGGGATGAGCAACACGGGAGCCGCCGGCGCCACGGCAGGCCTTAACGTGGCGCGCGCCGCAGGGCTACGCGCTCACGATCAGTGCCACGAGGTTGGCGACGAAGGCCACGGCGAAGAGCACCGCCACCCACGTCCACCGCGTCGCATTGGGGTTTCCGGCCCGGTGCAGCACCACCGCGCGGCCCGCGTAGATGACGGTCGCGACGGCGAGGAAGGCCGTCAGGAATGACTGAAGCCAGGTCACTCCCTAAAGGTAGGGGTTCGGAAACTGTGAGAAAACAGTGAAGCGTCACCCGGTCCTGTACTGATGGGGGGGTACCGGGCGTACGTTCCCGTTCATGAACCGCCCGCGCCCCACCTCACGCCGCCTCATGGCATCCCTGGCAGGCACCGCGATCCTGGCCGGTGGCCTCGTGATCGCCGGCCCTGCATCGGCCGCAACGGAGACGCCGCAGATCGTGCTCGTCGAGCCCGACGCCAACCTCTCCGCCATGGTGCGCTCCGAGGAGCGTCGCGGCAACGACGTCGACCAGGTCATCCGGACCATCGGCAAGGGCTTCGTCGCCGACCTCGATCGCGCCGACATCGCGCGCCTCAAGGACAACCCGGACGTCATCCTCGTGGAGCCCGACCGCCCCGTGCAGCTCATCGGCGGCGTCACGGCGGCGCAGGCCGGCACGCAGGACGACAGCACGCCGCCGCCGTGGAAGACGCAGGCCGCCGCCAACGACCCGTTCGCGGGCGCACAGGTGATCACCGGCAACAGCGGCACCGTGGCGGGCACCACCGTCGGCGCGAGCCGCGAGGCCGGCGAGCCGGGCCACGGCGGCGCGGGCGCGAGCGCATCGATCTGGTACCGCTGGACGGCCCCGTCGAGCGGCACGCTCACCGTCACCACCGAGGGCTCCTCGTACGACACCCTGCTCGGCGCCTACACCGGATCGTCGGTGGCCGGGCTCGCCACGCAGGCCGCCAACGACGACGTCGCCGGCGGCACCTGGAGCCGGGTGAACCTCGCCGTGACCGCCGGCACCACCTACTACCTCGCCGTGGATGGCTACGGCGGGTGGAAGGGCGCGACCGTGCTCAACTGGTCGATGGCCGGCGCCACCCCGGCGCCCACCGTGCCCAACGACCTCTTCTCCGACGCCCAGGAGATCACGGGCGCGAGCGGATCGGCCACCGGCAGCACCGTTGGGGCCAAGCGCGAGTCGGGCGAGCCCGCCCACGGCGCGGCCAGCGGCCGCGCATCGGTGTGGTACCGCTGGACCGCCCCGTCCACCGGCACGCTGCGCCTCTCGACCCAGGGATCCAGCTTCGACACCCTCCTCGCCGCCTACACCGGGGAGAGCGTCACGGGCCTGAGCCAGCTCGCCGCCAATGACGACGCCTCCGGCGGCCTTTGGAGCGAGATCTCGGTTCCGGTGACCCAGGGCACCACCTACCGCATCGCCGTGGACGGCTGGGGCGGGTATACGGGCACGACGAACCTCACCTGGAGCGTCGGCGCCAGCACTCCCGCGCCTACCCCGCCGCCGCCCGCGCCGAACCCGACTCCTGCGCCGAACCCGGGTGGCTCCGACCGCGCCGCGGCATCGTGGGGCCTCGACCGCATCGACCAGGCCAGCCTGCCGCTGAACGGACGCATCACCACCGCGCAGAACGGATCGGGGGTCACCGCCTACGTGATCGACACCGGCGTGCGCCCCGACCACCAGGACTTCGGCGGCCGCGTCACCTCGGGCTTCTCGTCCATCAGCGACGGCAACGGAAGTGGCGACTGCAACGGCCACGGCACGCACGTGGCGGGCACGGTCGCCGGCGGCAACTACGGCGTCGCGCCGGCCGCCAGCATCGTGCCGGTGCGCGTGCTCTCGTGCTCGGGCTCTGGCTCCACCTCGGGCGTGATCGCCGGCATCCAGTACGCCGTGCAGCACCACCAGGCCGGCACCCCGGCGGTGGCCAACATGAGCCTGGGCGGCGGCTACTCGGCGGCGCTCAACGCGGCCGTTGCCGCGGGCGTGGCCGACGGCATCAGCTTCGTCGTGGCCGCCGGCAACTCCAGCGACAACGCCTGCTCCTACTCGCCGGCATCCGAGCCCACGGCCATCACCGTCGGCTCCACCACGTCTACCGACGGCCGCTCCTACTTCTCGAACTGGGGCTCGTGCCTCGACGTCTTCGCGCCGGGATCGGGCATCACCTCGGCGTGGTACACGTCGCCCACTTCGACCAACACGATCTCCGGCACCTCGATGGCGGCCCCGCACGCCGCGGGCGCGGCGGCGCTGCTGCTCTCCACCCAGCCCTCGGCCACGCCCGCCGCGGTGCGCAACGCCATGGTGCAAGGCGGCACGCAGAACGTGGTCACCGACCCGGTCGGGTCGCCCAACGTGCTGCTGAACGTGGCATCGGGGGTCACGCCCCCGGCGCCGGCCACCCCGGCGCAGGACACCACTCCCGGCAACGCACCGCGGCCGTCGACCAGCGGCCCGCGCGGTGGCGCGCCGCCGGCCACCACGCCTCCGGTGATTCGCCGCACGGCCGCACCGCCCACGCCCAAGCTTGTGGCCGCCAAGCGCACCGCCGGTGGGCTCACCCTGAGCATCAGCGGCAAGGGCGTGGGCTACGAGGTGCTGGTCAACGGCAAGCGGGTGGCCCGCACCACATCCACCTCGCCGATCATCCGCACCAAGCTGGCCAAGCCCGGCGCGAAGGTGCGGGTGCGGGCCTACAACTCGGGCGGCATCTCGGCGCCGTCCAACGTGGTGCGCATCTAGCCGCACCCACGCACCAAAGAGGTATCTGAAGGCCCCGCTCCGCCAGCCGGCGCGGGGCCTTCGTCGTTCCGGGGACCAGGCGTCGGCGTGCCACGGGCCGGCGTGGCATGGGCCGCCCACCCGGCAAACCGCTTGACTCGTCCCATGTACGAACCCACGTGGGACTCAGTGGGCACCCATGAGGTGCCCTCCTGGTACGACGACGCCAAGCTCGGGATCTTCCTTCACTGGGGCCTCTACTCGGTGCCCGGCTGGGCGCCCCAGGTGGAGGACATCCAGAAGCTGCTGCACGACGCCGGCCCCGAGGAGATGCTGCGGCAGAACCCCTACGCCGAGTGGTACCTCAACACGAGCCGCCTCGAGGGCAGCCCCACGTGGCAGCACCAGCGCGACACCTACGGCCCCGACGCCACCTACGACGACTTCGTGGCACCCTTCGACGAGGCCTCGGCGGCGGCCGACCTCGACGCCATCGCGGGAATCTGCAGCGGTGCCGGCGCGCGCTACGTGGTGCTCACCACGAAGCACCACGAGGGCTTCTGCCTGTGGCCCACGGCCCAGGAGCACCCGCGCAAGGGCTGGTACCACGCGAAGCGCGACCTCGTGGGCGACATGCGCCAGGCCGTGCTGGGCGCGGGGATGCGCATGGGGCTCTACTACTCGGGCGGGTACGACTGGCCGTACAACGACGCGCTCATCAAGAACCCCGCCGAGACCTCGCTCGCCGTGCCGTACGAGGACGACTACGTGGGCTACGCCACGCGGCACGTGCAGGAGCTCATCCAGCGGTACGAGCCGTCGGTGCTCTGGAACGACGTCTGCTGGCCCTCGGGCGGGAACCTCCCCGCGCTGTTCGCCGAGTACTACAACGCCGTGCCCGAGGGCGTGATCAACGACCGCTGGCTCGAGCCCACGGCACATCGCGGCGCCATGAGCGACACCGTCGCACGCCTCGGCGGCTGGCTGGTGCAGCGCTTCTGGTCGCACATCCCCGACGCCACGAAGACGCTCACCTTCCCGGCCACCCACCACTACGACTTCCGCACCCCGGAATACGCCACCTTCGACGACATCCAGCAGAAGAAGTTCGAGGCCACGCGCGGCGTGGGTCACTCATTCGGCGCCAACCGCAACGAGCGCCCGCAGGACATCGTCACCCCCACCGAGCTCGTGCGCATGCTCGTGGACATCGTGTCGAAGAACGGCAACCTGCTCATCGGCATCGGCCCCGACGAGCACGGGCGCATTCCCGACCAGCAACAGGCCCCCCTGCGCGGGCTCGGTGAGTGGATGCGCGTGAACGGCGAGGCGGTATACGGCACGCGGCCCTGGGACATCGCCCAGGCCACCACCACCGAGGGCGCGGATGTGAGGTTTACCCAGCGCGACGGCCGGGTATACGCGGCCGTGCTCGACATGCCCGAGCGGGCCTTCGGAATCCGCGGGGTGGATGCCGCGGGCGTGAGCGAAGTGCGGCTGCTCGGGCTCGACGAGCCCGTGGAGTGGACCGTGGACGACGGCATGCTGCGCGTTACGCTGCCCGAGCGCCTGCCGGTGTCGCCCGCGCACGTGCTCGACCTCGGTACGGGGGCGCGCCCGGCCGCGTAGCCCGGGGCGATGCCACCGGCGGAATGCCTCAGAGCCCGGTGGAGAAGCTCTCGGGGGGCGATGGCGCCCGGTGCCCGCTCTCGGCGCGTATCGCCAGGCGCAGCGCCAGCAGGAGGATGATGCTCACGAACACGCCCACGAGGGCCGACGTGGGCTGCGTGTAGAACGCGAAGACCTCGACGATGAGGATGTCCACCAGCAGGGCGCGCTCGAACCACCGGTAGGCCGCCAGCCGGGAGTGCCGCAACGCCACGAGCCCCACGATCACCAGCACGGCGGCCACCGCGGCGGCGATGGTCTGGATCCACTCGGGCACGGTGATGTTGCCCGGCTCGGCGAGCGCGATGCCGGAGAAGGCGAGGGAGCTCAGCGCGGTGAGCGCGAAGACCGCGATGAGCACGGGGGCGAACCACCTCTTCGCCGCCAGCCGCACGTAGGCCCGGTACGTGCGCAGGCGCATGCGCTGCCAGCGCGTGGGCGGCGCGGTGAGCGTGGCGTCGGCGCGCTGCACCGCCGCGGTGAGCACCGGCACGAGCGGGTCGTCCTGGTCGGCGATGCGCAGGAGGGCCAGGCACTCGCGACGCGCATCGCCGGCAGCGGCATCGCTCACCGCGAGGTCGTAGAGGGACATCGCATTGGCCAGGGCGGTGCGCGCGTCGACGGTCATCCGGCGGCGCACGACGGCGAGCACCAGCGCGATGGCCACGAAGATCACGTAGATCATCGCCACGGCCGGCTCGAAGAAGTAGTTGACATCCGACGTGACGAACTTGCCGATCTCGTCGATGAAGAAGCCGAACCCGACGCCGGCGAGAAACGCTCCAAGACGCAGGGCGGGGCGGCCGAGGCGCAGCAGCATGATGAAGATGCCGACCAGCATGAGCAGGCCGCCCCAGAGCACGTGTGCGATGTGCAGGCCGCCGCCGCCGATCTGCGGGTAGCCCGTGGCCGACAGGTAGGCCCGGATGATGATCACCGTCACCACCGCCGACACCAGGAAGGTCTCGGCGAGCGGCACGCCATCGATCCGCGAGAGCATGAAGCGGCGTCGGAGCTGCTCCGCCGGGGCCTGGGCGACGCTGATGGAGAGGACCTCCTGCGGTGGGCGTGCGGTGCGGGCACCGTGGGGTGCGAAGCAGCGCGATGTGCGTGCCGGTGCACGAGTGTAGGACCCGGCCCGGGCGCCCCTCCCCCGGCCATCGCGCGTCCGTGATGCGCAAGCGCGCAGGTTCCGTCGCGACCATCACTGCTCTGATCGCACATGTTCCGCAACGCTTGAACATGGGCTCACAATTCCCACATGCGCGAATCCGATCGTGTGTGTCGCACCGCACGCCACACGATCGGAGTCCAGGATGTCCCGCACCACCTCGCGCACCGCACGCCTCATCGCCGCGGGCCTCGCATGCGCCGGCGCCCTCGCCGCGGCGTCGGCCGCGAGCGCCGTCACCGGGCCGCTGCAGACCAGCGGCTCGCGCATCGTCAATGCCTCCGGCAACGAGGTGGTGCTGCAGGGCGTGAACTGGTTCGGCCTCGAGACGGCCAACCACGCCCCGCATGGCCTCTGGACCCGCGACTACCGCGACATGCTCGCGCAGATCAAGGCGCAGGGCTTCAACGTGATCCGCCTGCCCTTCTCGCTGCAGGCGCTGAGGTCCACCACCACGTCGGGCATCGACTACGGCGGTGGCCGCAACGCCGCGCTGCAGGGCAAGACCCCCCTCCAGGTGATGGACGCCATCATCGACGAGGCGGGCAGGCAGGGGCTCGGGATCATCCTCGACAATCACTCGGGCGCCGATGACAGCTTCATGTCGCCGCTCTGGTACGGCACCGGCGGGTTCACCGAGGACGACTGGGTGGCCACCTGGGAGATGCTCGCCAGCCGGTACGCCGGCAACCGCGCGGTGCTCGGCGCTGACCTCAAGAACGAGCCCCATGGCGAGGCCACCTGGGGCACCGGGCAGGCCAACGACTGGCGCCGCGCCGCCGAGCGCGCGGGCAACGCCGTGCTGGCCAAGGCGCCCACCTGGCTGATCGTGGTGGAGGGCATCGAGGGTCCCGTGGCCGGCGGCCAGCAGCTCGACCGGCACTGGTGGGGCGGCAACCTCGAGGGCGTGCGCGCCAACCCCGTGCGCCTCGCGGTGCCGAACCGCCTTGTGTACTCGCCGCACGAGTACGGCCCCGGCGTGTTCGCCCAGCCGTGGTTCAGCAGCCCCGACATGGCGGCGATCCTCGCCGACCGCTGGCAGAAGGGCTTCGGGTACATCCACGAATCGGGCACGGCGCCCATCCTCGTGGGCGAGTTCGGGGCGAAGAACGTGGGCACCGACACCGTGGAGGGCCGGTGGATCCGCCAGTTCGCCGACTACATGTCGCGCAAGGGCATCAGCTGGACCTTCTGGGCCTGGAACCCCAACTCGGGCGACACCGGCGGCGTGCTGCAGGACGACTGGCAGACGGTGAACGCCGCGAAGATGTCCCTGCTGACGTCGCTGATCAACCGCCAGCCCATCAACTACGCGCCGGGCACCTCCCCCACCCCGCAGCCGGCAACCGCTCCCGCGCCGACTCCGAGCCCGGCTCCCACGCCTGCGCCCACCCCATCACCCACGCCCGCTCCGGCCCCGTCACCGGCGCCCGCTCCAAACCCTGCGCCCGGTGGCGCCCCCACCATCCGCTTCGCCGTCGACTCGCAGTGGAGCGGCGGTTCCTGCGGCAAGTTCGTCATCGCCAACCCGGGCACCGGGGCCCTCGCGCCCACGGCCATCGGCTTCACGATCCCCGCGGGCACGGCCGTGACCAGCACCTGGAACGGGTCGATCTCGGGCACCGGCACCAGCCGCTCCATCGCCCTGCCCTCGTGGGCGCGCGTGCCGGGCGGCGGCAGCTACTCCGACACCGGGCTCTGCATCCAGGGTGCCGGCGTGCCCACGGCGATCACGGTGACCACCCCGGGTGGCACCACGAGCCCGGGGACGGGCGCGCCGGCACCGGCTCCCACGCCGGCACCGGCCCCGGTGCCTGCGCCCACGCCTGCGCCTGCGCCATCACCCGCGCCAGCCCCGGGAACGGGCCTGGTGGTGACGGTGAACCGTGACTCCACCTGGGACACCGGCCTCTGCCGCAGCGTGACGGTGCGCAACAGCGGCACCACCGAGGTGGCGGCCTGGCGACTGGCCTTCACGCTGCCGACGAGCTCGTCAATCCGCGACTCATGGAATGGGACGGTGAGCCGCGCCGGCGAGCAGGTGAGCGTGACCCCGGCGGCATGGGCATCGCGCATCGGCCCCGGGCAGTCGGTGAGCGCGTTCGGGTTCTGCGCATCCGGCACCACGGAGCCCGCCGGCCTGGCCGCCACCCCGGCATAGGCGCGATCCGGGGTCCCGCGAACGCGCGGGGCCCCGGTGCCGTCGCGGCCTCGCGTGGCGGCGGTGCCTAGTCTCCGGGCCGATGCCGCTCCCCGGAACACCCTGCCTGTGAGCACCGCCACCACGGCGGGCGGCGCCGCGGACTCCGGCGAGGTGGTACCCCGCCGGGCCGGCCTGGTGCTGGCCGCGCTGATCGTCAGCGCGCTGGTGTGCAACATCAACCTTGCCGTGGCGAACGTCGCCCTGCCGGACATCGGCCGGGCCCTGGGGTCGACGCAGACACAGCTCACGCTGGTGGCGGTGGGGTGCACGCTGGGCCTGGCGATGTCGGTGCTCTACCTCGGCGCCGTGGGCGATCGCTACGGGCGCAAGATGCTGCTGCTCACCGGGCTCGGCCTGACGATCCCGGCGAGCGCCGTGAGCGCATGGGCGCCCACCACCGAGGTGCTGGTGGCCGGGCGCATCTTCACGGGCATCGCCGCAGGCATGGCCTACCCCACCACGCTGGCGCTCATCACCGCGCTGTGGGGCGAGGGCCCCAAGCGGGTGCGCGCCATCGCGCTGTGGTCGGCCGTGAGCGCTGGCGGCGCCGTGGTGGGCCCCGTGCTCGCGGGCCTCCTGCTCGAGGACTTCTGGTGGGGCTCGGTGTTCCTCATCGCGGTGCCGCTCGCGGTGATCGGCTTCGTGCTCGTGCTGCTCGCCGTGCCGGCGCACGTGAATGAATCCACCAAGGCCGTGGACCACTTCGGCGGCATCCTCTCGGTGGTGATGATCGCCGCGCTCGTGCTGGGCATCGGCATCATCTCGGCGCCGGGCAAGCTCACCGCGGCGCTGATCCTCATCGCCATCGCGGCCGTGGTCATCATCGTGTTCGCCTGGCATGAGCTGCGCGCGAAGAACCCCATCTACGACCTGCACTACGCCCGCCGCCGCCTGTTCTGGGTGCCCGCGGTGGCGGGGATGATCATCTTCGGGTCGCTCGTGGGCTCGATGTTCGTGGGCCAGCAATTCCTTCAGAACGTTCTGGGGTACTCCACCCTCGACGCCGGCACGGCCATTCTTCCCGCAGCGGTCGGCATGGTGCTGGTGGCCCCGCTCTCCGCACGGCTCGTGGTGCGCATCGGGTCGCGCGACACCATGCTGCTGGGCTACGCGTTCATCCTCCCGGCCTTCATCGTGATGCTGGTCACGTGGGGCGAAGGCACCTCATATGCATGGGTGGGCCTGGGATATCTGCTGGTGGGCATCGGCGCCGGCCTGGCGCTGACGCCCGCCGCGCGATCGCTCACGGGCTCGGTGCCCGTCACGCGCGTCGGCATGGCATCGGGCACGGCCGACCTTCAACGCGACCTCGGCGGGTCGATCATGCAAGCGCTGCTCGGCACGCTGCTCACCATCGGATACGCCACGGCGTTCACGAGCCAGATCGATGCCTCACCCGCGGCAGATCAGGTGTCGGAGGCCACGCAGAGCGCGCTCACGCAGTCGTACTCCAGCGCCGCTACCCTGGCCGAGCGCTACCCCGAGTACTCCGAGCAGATCATCAACGCCGCCCGCGAGAGCTTCGTGGATGGCGCCAACTGGGCCTATGCAGCCGGGGGCATCGCCGTGATCGTCGGGGCAATCGTGGTGGCCCTCGTCTACCCGGGGCTCAAGGGCGAGAAGGCCCTGATCAGCGAGTACGACGCCGCCGACACGGCGGTCGACGGGGCGGCGCGCGCGACCCCGTCGACCGCAGGTGGCTAGCGCCTAACCATTCCAGCCGGTGGTCACCGAGGGGTCGGCGGCATTCCTCACGAGCACCCGCGGCGTTCCGCCCCCCACGCCGATGGTGGCGATGGTCTGCGGCCCGCCATCGACGCCCGTGGAATAGAGGATGCGCTGGCCGTCAGCCGAGAATGCGACCGGGGTGTTGAGAGTTCCCCGACGGAACACGCGCACCGCGCCGCTGGCCACGCTGATCACGCCGAGGTCCGCCTGATCCTGGCCGCCGATGCCGCCGGCGAGCAGGGTGCCCGCGGGCGACCACGCCGTGGCGAAGGGACCCGTGGTGAGGCTACGCGCCCGGTAGCTGGTGATGCGCCGCGCGCCGGTACCGTCGGGCTGCACCACCCACACCTGGCTGTGCACCGTGCGCACCATCGACCTGCCCATGCGCACGCGCACGTTTGTCTGCTGCGCCGCGGCGATGCCCGGTGTGCCCCACACGGGCCCGCCCGCGCGGGCGAGCACCTGCACGCGCGCCGAGGCGTTCGACAGCGGAGCAACGTAGAGGTTGGGCAGCCCACGGGAGGAGTTCGTCTTCCAGGCGTACGCGATGCTCGCGGAGTCGGGCGAGAAGGCCATTGAGTAATCCACCCCGTTGCCCCTGGCCGCGATGAAGTTGGTGATGGCCAGGCTGCTCACCCCGGACAGGCTGGTGGGGATGGAATAGAGCCCGAGCCCATTGCCCGTGACGAAGCCCCTGGCGTTCGCCGACTGCGTCTGGCAGGCGATGGTCCGTGAGTTCGGCGACCAGACAGGGGTGCTCACGCATGCCGAGCCGAGCGAGGCGGTCGCACCGGAGGCCAGCTCCACGAGCGACGTCTCGAACCCGGTAGCTGACGAGTCGCTGTTGGCCATGTAGGCGACCATGGTGCCGTCGGGCGATATGGCGGCTTCCATGGCCCGCGCGATGGTGCGCGGGCTTGTGCCGTCGTCATTGGCCACCACGACCTGCCGCGGCGTGTTGATGTTGCGCGGCGTGGTGACGTAGGCCATCGCCGCGCTGGCCGCAGCAGGAGCGGCGAGCGCAGCCGAGCCGGCGGCGAGCGCGATGAGGGTCTTGCGGTTCATGGGGCTACCTCGATCTGGGGGAAGTAGGCGGAATCCCCCCGGACAGTACGCCCCGGCCATCGCGCGCGGTTACTCGCGGGGTTTCCACCCCGTCCGGGCCGCGCCTGCGGCTCGCGGACCTACCGCTTCACACCGGCAGGCACATCGTTGATATCGCCTGAGAACACCCACCGGCTGTACTCGCTCACCGCGGGATCAAGGGTCACGATGATGGCGGGACCATCGTTGTGCACGGCACAGAAGTCCTTGAATCCCTCGCCCACCCTGGTGCCGATCATGTTCTTGCCGGGAATCTCCGTGCCCACTTCCTTCGCCCCACGCAGGGAGGGCCACGGGTTGTCGACTCCCTCAACGGACTGAATGGCGGTCAACGGAGCAGAGATCGCGTGCATGTGCACTGCCTCCACGGCCTCCATCCGACCCAACTTCAGGACGGCGTTGTCTCCATCAATTCCCAGCGTCGCCATGCTGTCTCCAAACGATCGTGCACTCTCGCTACTCCGTGCTGCACGCTCCTCTTGGAGCGCCCCAATGCCCCCGGCAAGATTCGAACTTGCGACACCAGGATTAGGAATCCTGTGCTCTATCCCCTGAGCTACGGGGGCG
>SXZC01000055.1 GCA_005788075.1 Actinomycetota bacterium | reverse complement strand
GGCGTGGCCGCCGCGCGCGCCGCGGGCGGCGGCATGGCCGAGACCGACCCCGACGACCCCGGCGCCGCGGTGGCGGCCAGCGGAGCGGTGCGCTCGGAGGGCTTCGAGCGGGTGGGAGCCGATGCCCTGCAGGCGCTCGCCGGCGACGGCGCGGGCGTCACGATCGCCGTGCTTGACCTGGGCTTTGGCAGCGCGCGTATCCCGTCCCTGCAGGCGAAGCGCGAGCTGCCCCCATCCGCGCGGCTCGAGACGCGCTCGTTCGATGCCACCTGGGGCCTCGCGGGGCGCAACGCCTACGGCAACGCCACCAACCATGGCGAGCTGGTCGCGCAGACGGTGTTCGACTACGCGCCGGCCGCGCAGTACGTGTTCGTCAACTACCACACCGAGCAGGACTTCCAGGCCGCGGTGGACTGGCTCATCCAGCGCCGGCCCGACGTGGTGGTTCACAGCAACAGCTTCATCGAGGGCCCGTTCGACGGCAGCGGGGCAGCGGCGCAGGCGGTCGACCGCGCGGCCGCGGCTGGGATCGCCTGGGTGAACTCCGCCGGCAACTACGCCGAGCGCCACTGGGAGGGCCAGTGGGCCGATGCCGACCAGGACGACGCGCTCGACTGGCCCACCACCCCGGGCTGGACCTTCCAGGTGGACGCCGGCAAGCCCATCACGTTCGCGCTCACGTGGGACCAGCCCGACGGCGCCGAGGTGTCCGACCTCGACCTGGTGCTCGAGGAGCGCACCGCGGCAGGCGGCTGGTCTGAGGTGCGGGCGTCGCGCGACTCGCAGGCGGCGGGCGCCCGTTCCGCGGAGCGCTTCACCGGCGTGCCCTCCGGCGATGGCGGGGAGTTCCGCGTGCGGGTGGTCCTGGCGGGCGGACCGCCGCCGCCGGGACGCATCACGCTCTTCTCGCGCGAGATCCCCATGGACGCCCTGGGTGACCCCGCCCCGGGCAGCGTCCCGACCCCCGGCGACGCGGACGGCTCGATCACCGTCGGCGCGGTGGACTGGACGAACAACGGCCTGAAGTCGTACTCATCCCGCGGCCCCACCGATGACGGTCGCATGAAGCCCGACATCACCGCGCCCACCAACACCCGCGTGCTCACCGCCACCGGCCCGCGCTCGGTGGGCGGCACGTCGAACGCCGCGCCCAACGCCGCGGGTGCCATCGCGCTCATCATCGCGGCCCGAAAGCGCGCCGGCGCGCCCGTCGACCTGGCCGGCCTCGGCGACATCGTCGCCACGCAGGCGCTCGACCTCGGCGTGCCCGGCCCCGACGACCAGTTCGGTGCGGGGCGGGTGCGGGTTGACGTCGACCCGCCGGAGATCGTCGTGACCCCGCGGGTGCCGCGCCTGGTGAAGAAGTTGCCGGTCCGGTTGGCCGGTTCGATCGAGGATGCCTCGCGCCTCACAGGATGGTCGGTGCTGGTGAACGGCCGCACGGTGGTGCGCAAGCAGGGGGAGACCTCGCCGGTCGCCGCGCTCGGACGTCGCTGGCTACCCGACGGGCGCCACGTGGTGGAGCTGCGTGCGGGCGACTGGCCCGGCAACACGGGCGTTCGCCGCTTTCCGGTGCTCGTGGACACGCGCCCCCCGCGCATCCGGTCGTTCCGCATCGAGCGCGCGGGCCTGCAGCAGTCGCTGCGTGCAGGCGCCGCCGTGGCGCGCCCGGCCCGCGCCGTCCTGGTGGCCGACGACGTGAGCGCGTCGGTGCTCCGCATCTCCCTGGTGTCCGCGGACGGACGCGAGGTTCGGCGCACGGCGCGATTCAGGGGCACGGCCCGACGCGCCGTGTCGCTGGGCGCGCTCGTGCCCGGGCGCTACACGGCCACGATCACCGCATCGGATGCGGTGGGGCACACCCGCACCACCACGCGCACCCTCTCGCTCGGGCGCTAGTGACCGATCCCCGGGCGCTCCGCGGCCCGATTTCGCAATATTCCGGGCAGCGCGACGCAGCGCCGCTGAATCCTTCCCACGCCAACGAGGTATCTCATGCCGCTTGACCGCGAAGAGAAGAGCAAGCTGAGGGACATGGTCTCCCTCGCCAACAAGTCGAACGTGGACGATGCCATCGCCGCGGTGGAGGCCGCTCGCGCGACCCTCCCCGAGGACGACAAGGACTACGCGCGCCTCACGGGGTGGCTCGAGGACCTGTCCCACGTCGCCGGTGGCAAGGTGATCGGCCGCACGGGCGACCCGGGCAGCCAGCCGGACGGCATGGCCTAGGAACGGGCCCGCCCGGGCCCCCCGGACTCCCTAGCTCCGGCGGGCCCGGGCCGCCTTCCCGGTGAGCAGGCGCTGCAGCCGCCTGGTCTCCGCGAGGGCATTCACCTGCCGCCTGTCCGCCGCGCTCCAGTGGCCACGGCGAAGCCGCTCCTCGCGCCCCTCCCGGGCCTCCACCCAGCGCTCATAGCCCTGGATGAGCCCGTTGATCGCGTCGGCGAGTTCGATGCCGGACGGCGTTGCCGTGAAGGGGCCGCCGTTGAGAGTCAGCCCGCGCTGGGGATCCCACGCCAGTTCGCCCGATCCGTCGCTGGCCACCACGCGCAGCGCCTCGGGACCCACGCGCACCTGCGCGCCATGCCATTCGCGCTTGAGCACGCCGCTTTCGACCGCCGGCCGGAACCCGAACGCGCGCAGGCGGCGTCGCTCCTGCGCCGTCGACCACACCTGGTGGGTGGAATCGAGCAGGGGCACGAGCCGCTCGACGATCGCCGCGGTGCGATCGCCGTCCGCGGGGCCTGAGGCGTCACTGGCCACGCGGTGAGTATGGCGGGAGTTCCGGGGGCGCGCCGTAACCCGGGCGTGCCCGGGCCGAACGTGTATGATGACCGTTCCGCCGTCGCCGCCAATTGCGCCCAATGCCCGGCGCGGCGGCCTGCGGTGGACGCGTACGACGTGCCCGAACCGCTGCCCGCTCACATATTCCGCGTCTTCGCGCTTGCGGCGCCCGCCGCCGCATGCCCATACATCACCGAGCTCACGTCAGGAGGCTCTGCGACTTGAGCACGCCCACTGCCCGCCGCACCCGCGAGCGCCGATTCTTCTACCCCGCCGAGACGCAGGATGCCGCCGCGAGCATCCCCGACGTCCCGAATCTCATCGCAATCCAGCGCGCGAGCTTCGACTGGTTCCTGAATGAGGGACTCCGGGAGACCGTCGACGACATCTCGCCCATCCAGGACTTCACCGGAACCCTCATGGTGGAGTTCGGCCCCTACACCATCGGGGGCTGGGAGCCCGGCATGCCGTTCGACGAGATCATGCCGAACAACCCCATCAAGGAGTGCCGCGAGAAGGACCTCACCTACGCGGCGCCACTCACGATGGAGGTCTCCTTCGTCAACAAGGAGACCGGCGAGATCCGCCGCCAGAAGGTCTTCATGGGCGACCTCCCTCTCATGACCGAGTTCGGCACCTTCATCATCATCGGCAGCGAGCGCGTCATCGTCACGCAGCTCGTGCGCTCGCCGGGCGCGTACCTGATGGAGCCCAAGGACCGCGAGAAGCAGGTCTTCATCGCGAACCTCATGCCGGCCCGTGGCTCGTGGGTGGAGCTCGAGATCGACAAGAAGGGCCTCGTCAACGTCCGCATCGACCGCAAGCGCAAGCTGCCGGTCACCACCCTGCTGTTCGCGCTGGGCTACACGCGCGACGACGTGCGCAACCTGTTCCCGCACCCGCTCGAGAAGAAGCGCGTGAACCCCTTCATCGAGGCCACCCTCGAGAAGGACGTCACCGAGGGGGCGGACGCGTCGGGCAACGCCAAGTCGCTCCAGGAGCTCGCGGCCATGGTCGCCGAGATGCAGGAGATGGCCAAGGACATCGACACGGTGCCGGGCGACGAGCGCCTGCGCATCGAGGGCGAGATCGAGCGGCTCGAGAAGCGCATCGACATGCGCGCGGGCGACCTGATGCAGAACGCCCTCATCGAGGTGTTCAAGAAGCAGCGCCCGGGCGAGCCGCCGACCGAGGTGAACTCGCTCAACCTGGTGCGCGGGCTGTTCTTCGACCCGAAGCGCTACGACCTCACCAAGGTCGGTCGCTACAAGCTCGACGCCCGCCTTGGCGCCGACGGCACCACTGACACCCGCACCCTGGCGAACCCGCGGTTCACCGGCTCGCGCACGGGCATGCGCGACGACCTCGTGGAGCTCATCCGCCGCCTCGTCGACCTGCCGATCCGCTACGGCATGGAGGAGGATTCGAAGGACTTCGCCGCCGACGGCCAGATGCTGCCGCGCGACGAGATGGTGCACGAGCTCGACGAGTACGAGCACTTCGGCAACCGCCGCCTGCGCACCGTGGGCGAGCTCATCCAGGAGGCCTTCCGCATCGGCCTCTACCGGATGGAGCGCGTGGTCCGCGAGCGCATGAGCACCGAGGACCCCGACACCATCACGCCGCAGACCATCATCAACATCCGTCCGGTGGTCGCGGCGCTCAAGGAGTTCTTCGGCTCGTCGCAGC
>SXZC01000054.1 GCA_005788075.1 Actinomycetota bacterium | reverse complement strand
CGACCAGCGGCTGCTGAATGAGCTGCAGGCGGGCATCGCGATGGACCACCGGCCGTTCCTCGACATCGCCGAGCGCGTCGGGATCGGCGAGGACGAGGTGCTCGCCCGCATGGCGGTGCTGAAGGACGCCGGGATCATCCGGCAGGTGTCGGCCATCTTCGACACCCGCGCCCTGGGCTACGAGAGCACCCTCGTGGCCGCCGCATATGACGACGACGCGTTGTTCGAGGCGGCGAAGATCATCAATGGCCACCCGGGGGTGAGCCACAACTACCGGCGCACGCACCACTTCAACATGTGGTTCACGCTGGCCGTGGAGCCCGACGCGCGCATGTCGATCGAGGACACCCTCGAGGTGCTCGCCCGCGAGACCGGCGCGATCTCCATGCGCATCCTCCCCACCCTCATGCTCTACAAGATCAACGTGCAGCTCGACATGACCGGCGAGCGGGGCACCACCGCGCGCGCGGAGCCGATGCCGCCGCCGCAGCGGGGTGACGGCAACCCGCCGAGCGATGAGGACCGCGAGGCCATCCTGATCCTCCAGGAGGACCTCCCGCTGGTGCCCGAGCCCTTCGCCGCGTGGGCCGAGGCGGCCGGGTGGGACACCGACCGCCTGCTGGCCAAGGGGCGCGAGCTGCAGCAGCGCACTCTCATGCGCCGCTTCGCCGCGGTGCTCAACCACCGCAAGGCCGGGTTCGGCGCGAACGGCATGGCCGTGTGGAAAGTGCAGCCCGACGTCGTCGACGACTTCGGCAGCCGCATGGCCACGTTCTCATCGGTGTCGCACTGCTACCGCCGCCCCGTGTACGACGACTGGCCCTACAGCCTCTTCACGATGGTGCACGCGCGCTCGAAGGCCGGCTGCGAGGAGACCATCGCGGCGCTCGCCGAGGAGGCCGGCCTCGGGCCTGACGACTACGCGGTGCTCTACTCCACCTTCGAGTTCAAGAAGGTCCGCCTGCGCTACTACTCGCCCGAGTACCGCGCGTGGGAGGACCTGGCGCTGGCGGGATCCCCGCTGCCGGTGGGCTGAGCCCCGTGGCCGACGCGCCGGCGGACGCCCGCAGCCGGGAGCTCTACGACCGTGCCCAGCGCGTGCTGGTGGGCGGGGTCAACTCGCCCGTGCGCGCCATGCGCGGCATCGGGCGCGAGCCGCTGTTCATCGACCGCGCCGAGGGCGCCCACGTGTGGGACGCCGACGGCAACCGCTACGTGGACTTCCTCGCCACGTGGGGGCCTGCCATCACCGGGCATGCCGACCCGATGGTGATCGGCGATGTGCGCGACGCCCTGGCCCGCGGCACCTCGTACGGGGCGCCCACAGAGCGCGAGGTGCTCTTTGCCGAGTCGGTGGCCGAGGCGTTCCCGTCGATCGAGAGGCTGCGCATGACCTCCTCGGGCAGCGAGGCCGTGATGGGCGCGGTGCGCCTGGCCCGTGCCGCCACCGGGCGCGAGGCCATCGTGAAGGCCGAGGGCGGCTACCACGGCGCGATCGACGGCCTGCTCGCGCAGGCCGGCAGCGGGGCGACCACCCTCGGCGTGCCGACCAGCCCGGGCGTCACCGCCGGGGCCACGGCCGCCACGCGCCTCGTGCCCTACAACGACCTGGCGGCCGCCGAGGCGGCCCTCGAGGGCGCGGCAGCGATCATCATCGAGCCCATCGCCGGCAACATGGGCGTGGTGCCGCCGGCGCCCGGCTACCTCGAGGGGCTCCGCGCCGCATGCGACCGCACCGGTGCGCTGCTCATCCTCGACGAGGTCATCACCGGCTTCCGGGTGGCGCGCGGCGGGGCGCAGGAGCTCTACGGCGTGCGCGCCGACCTGACGTGCCTCGGCAAGGTGATCGGCGGCGGCCTCCCAGTGGGCGCATTCGGCGGGCGCGCCGACGTGATGGCCGAGCTCGCGCCGGAGGGCCCCTGCTACCAGGCAGGCACCCTCTCGGGAAACCCGCTCGCCACCACGGCCGGGCTCGCCGTGCTCTGCAGGCTGGCCGAGCCCGGCATCTACGACCGCCTCGAGGAGGGCGGTCAGCGCCTCGAGGCGATCATCGCCGCGAGCGGTGCTCCCGTGACGATGAACCGCGTCGGCTCGATGCTCACGCCGTTCTTCACCGACGTCACCGTCACCGACTACGCCGGCGCCACGGCCTGTGACACGGGCATGTACGCCGCGGTGGCCCGGGGCCTGCTCGCCCGCGGCGTGTACCCGCCGCCGTCGCAGTTCGAGGCGTGGTTCGTGAGCACCTGCCACGGCGACGAGGAGTTCGACGCCCTGGCCGCCGCGCTGGACGGCGCCCTCGAGGAGGCCCGCGCGTGATCGGCGCCACGGCCGACCGCGTGAGCGAGGTGCTGGCCGAGCAGCCAGCGCTCGCGGGCCGCACCACCGACGCCGACGAGGTGGTGGTGCCGCTCGTCAGCCCGCCGCTGCCGCGCGAGAACGCCCTGGGGTTCGAGCTGATCCTCGAGGGGTTCCTGCTGCACCACGGGCGACCGCGCCACGTGGACAACGTGCCCATGGGCGCGGCCGTGCTGGCGGGCGACTACTGCTACGCGCAGGGGCTCGTGCGCATCGCGGCCACCGGCGACCTCGCCATGGTCGAGGCGCTGGGCGACCTGGTGGCGCTCTCGGCCGCCGCGGTGGCGGCCGGTCGCGAGGACGACCTGCTCCCCCTCTGGCGCTGCACCGCGGCGGCGGTGTCCGGTGAGTCGGGGCCCGGGACTGCCGACGCCGTGCGGGCCGCGCGCGCCGCCCTTCGCGAGGGCATCCCCGGTCCCATCCACGAGCTCGCGGCGGGGCTGCCGCCCGCGCCCGCCCTCGAGGAGGCCCTCACGCGATGAAGGACATGCGCGAGTGGATCGATGCCCTTCGCGGCATCGGCGAGCTGCATGAGGTGACGGCCGAGGTGGACCCGCACCTGGAGATCACCGAGATCTCCGACCGGGTGATGAAGGCGGGGGGACCGGCGCTGCTCTTCACCAATGTGAAGGGCTCCGACCTGCCCGTGCTGATCAACCAGTTCGGGTCGGAGCGGCGCATGGCCATGGGCCTGGGCGGCGAGAGCCTCGATGAGATCGCCGGCCGCATCGCCGAGATCGCCGAGATGCAGCCGCCGCAGGGCCTCATGGACAAGGTCAAGGCGCTCGGCAAGCTCAAGGACCTGGCGTCGCTCGGCACGAAGTCCGTGAAGTCGGGGCCGTGCCAGGAGGTCGTGCTGCGCGGCGACGAGGTGGACCTCGACCTGCTGCCGATCCTCACCTGCTGGCCGGGCGACGGCGGACCATTCGTCACCCTCCCCCTGGTGTTCAGCAACGACCCGCGCACCGGCACGCGCAACTGCGGCATGTACCGCGTGCAGAAGGTCGACAGGAACACCTGCATGATGCACTGGCAGATCCACAAGGACGGCCGCCAGCACCTGCTCGACTCCCAGGGCCGCGTGCCCGTGGCGGTGGTCATCGGCACCGACCCGGCCGTCACCTACTCGGCCACCGCGCCGCTCCCCCCGG
>SXZC01000053.1 GCA_005788075.1 Actinomycetota bacterium | reverse complement strand
GGAGGGCCCGCTACCCCAGACGCGCTTCGTGCTGCGCAAGGCGCTGGAGGCCCGCCTGCCGGTGGTGCTCGTGATCAACAAGATCGACCGCCCCGATGCCCGCGCCGCCGAGGTGGTGGACGAGGTGTACGAGCTCTTCATGGACCTCGGCGCAGATGAGGCGCAGATCGACTTCCCCATCGTGTACGCCAACGCCAAGGCCGGCACGGCGTCGCTCTCTGCCGACGCGCAGGACGACGACCTCTCCGTGCTCTTCGACGTGCTGCGCGACACCGTGCCGGCACCGGAGTACACCGAGGGCGCCCCGCTGCAGGCGCTGGTCACCAACCTGGCCGCCGACAGCTACCTGGGCCGCCTGGCCATCTGCCGCGTGCACGAGGGCACGATCCGTCGCGGCGAGCAGGTGGCGTGGTGCCGGGCCGACGGGTCGGTGCAGTCGGTGAAGGTCGCCGAGTTGTTCCTCACGAAGGAGCTCGACCGCGTGCCCGTGGACGAAGCCGGCCCGGGCGACATCATCGCCGTGGCCGGAATCGAGGAGATCACCATCGGCGAGACCCTTGCCGACATCGAGCGCCCCGATCCCCTTCCCGTGATCACCGTGGACGAGCCCAGCCTGGGGCTCACGATCGGCATCAACACATCGGCCCTCGCAGGCCGCGAGGGCACCAAGCTCACGGCCCGCATGCTGAAGGACCGCCTCGACCAGGAACTGATCGGCAACGTGTCGCTGCGCGTGCAGCCCACCGACCGGCCCGACGCCTGGGAGGTTCGGGGACGCCGCGCGCTGCAGCTGGCCGTGCTGGTGGAGACCAGGCGCCGCGCGGGCTTCGAGCTCACCGTGGGCAAGCCCGAGGTGCTGATCCGCGAGATCGACGGCGTGCGCCACGAGCCCATGGAGCGCGTGACCATCGACGTGCCCGAGGACATGATGGGCGTGGTCACCCAGCTGCTGGCCCTGCGCAAGGGGCGCATGGAGCAGGTGGTGAACCACGGCACCGGCTGGACCCGCCTCGACTACCTGGTTCCCGCACGCGGCCTCGTGGGCTTCCGCACGGAGTTCCTCACCGAGACCCGCGGCACCGGCCTCCTGCACTCGGTGTTCGACTCCTGGCAGCCCTGGCAGGGGGAGATCCGCACGCGCACGCGCGGCAGCCTCGTGGCCGACCGCACCGGCGTGGTCACCACATTCGCGATGTTCGGCCTGCAGGAGCGCGGCGTGCTGTTCGTGGAGCCCGGCGATGCGGTGTACGAGGGGATGATCGTGGGCGAGAACTCCCGCGGCGACGACCTCGACGTGAACATCTGCAAGGAGAAGAAGCTCACCAACATGCGCTCGAGCACGGCCGACGAGCTCGAGCGGCTGGTGCCGCCGCGCACGCTCTCGCTCGAGCAGGCGCTCGAGTGGGTGCGCGACGACGAGTGCGTCGAGGTGACGCCCGACGACGTGCGCATGCGCAAGACGGTCCTCGACGCCACGAAGCGGGCGAAGGCCGCAAAGAGCCGCAAGGTGGCGGCCGAGGCCTGACCGCCCGCAGTCCGTAGCATCGGGGCATGCCGGACGTGCGCATCGACGAGAGCGTCTCCCCCTCCGCCCACCGGGCCGGCATGCTCGCCGCGCTCGAGGCCGGTCGGGTGGACAACCGGTTCCACTACGTCGGCGAGCGCTCGGCCGCGATGTGGCGCGCGCTGGCATCGGCGCACTCGCCCGCCCAGGCGGAGGACGGCCTCGCCGCCTATGACGCCGCCGCGCGGGCGGCGATCGCCGCGGTGCCCGCGGGCCCGGTGCACGTGATCGGGGTCGCCTGCGGGGACGGCGTGAAGGAGCGACGCCTGCTGGGCGCGCTGGTGTCGGCGGGCCATGCGGACGTGCGGGCCACCGCAGTGGATGTGAGCGTGCCGCTGGTCAGCGCCGCCGCCGATGCCATGGGCGCCGTGCCGGGCGTCGGCGGCACCGACGCCGTGGCGGTGGACATCACCGCCGTCGGCGACCTCTCCCCCATCCTCGGCGACCGGCGGCCGGGATCCCGCGTGGTGACGCTGTTCGGGGTGGTGTCCACGCTCGGGCCCGGCTCGCTCATCCCTGCCCTGTCGCTGCTCGCCCCGGGGGACGTGCTGATGGTGAGCGCCAACCTCCTGCCGGAGCGCCCGGGCGCGCGCGACGACGTGATGGCCCAGTACGACAACCCCCCCACGCGGGCGTGGCTCATGGCGGTGCTCGAGGACATCGGCCTCGGCCGCGCCGGGGACATCGCCATGCGCTGGGATGACGCCCCGGATGCCCTGGCGATCGTCGGGGAGGTGACGCCGCGCGATCCGCTGGTCGCCGATGTCGAGGGGATCACGGTGACGATGCCCGCCGGCCGGCCCATCCGCGTGCTCGAGTCGTTCCGGCACGATGCATCGGGCCTCGACCAGATGCTGCGCGGGGCCGGGCTGGCGCAGGTGGTCGCGTGCATCTCGCCGAGTGGCGAGGAGGGCGTGGCGGTGGCGGTGGCCGCCTAGTCGGCGGGGGCGCCGTTCAGGCGGCGGCCGAACATCACGAGCACCGCGGCGACGACGCCGGTGAGGGCCATGATGCCCATGCCCCACGCGAACGACACGCCGGCGGCGGGAAGCACCACGTAGGGCGCGATCGCACCGCCGATGTGGCCCGTGCCATCGGAGATCGAGACGCCGCGAGCGCGCTGGGCCGAGTGGAAGTGCTCGCCCGTGTAGACGTACATGATCGGCACGGCGAAGCCGATCGTCGCGGACGCGATGAAGCCGAACGCCATGATCACCCCGCCCGACGGCGCGAGGCCGATGATGGTGAGCGCGGCCGCCCACACCACGAGCGCGGCGATGATCGAGATCTTGCGCTCGATGCGCTCGGCCACGCCGAATGCGGTGAATGCGCCCACCACGAAGCCGATTCCGGTGACCGACAGGAACGCGATGCTGGTGCTGAGCGAGAAGCCCTGGTCGGTGAGCAGGGTGGGCGCGAGGGTAAGCCACCCGTAGTTGCCGATGTAGTACGCGAACCACACGCCCACGAACAGCGCGGCGAACACCACGAAGTCGTGGGGCTTGCGCACCGGCGGCGGGCGATCGACGGGCACCTGCGTCACGCGCAGCCGGCTCGGCTTCTCGCGGGCGCGCGTCTCGGCGGCCGCCACCACCTGGTCGGCCTCGTCCACCTGTCCGACCGCCACGAGCCAGCGCGGCGAGCGGGGCAGGTGCAGGCGAAGCGGCAGGATGATCAGCCCGCCGACGGCGCCGATGAGGAACAGCGCGCGCCAGCCCCATGAGAACGCCGGAACCAGCGCCATCGAAACGAAGGGCACCACGGCGAAGCCCACGTAGCCCCAGGCGGCCGCCAGGCCACCCGCGCGCCCGCGAAGGCGGGATGGCGAGATCTCGCCGATGTACGCGGTGGCGGCCGCGATCTCGGCCCCGATGCCCATTCCGGCGATGAAGCGCCCGACGCAGAGCCACGTGAGGTCCTGGGACAGCGCCGCGATGATGCTGCCCACCGAGAAGGCGATGACCGACAGGGTGAGGGCGAGCGTGCGACCCTTGCGGTCGGCGATGAGGCCATCGAGCAGCGAGCCCACCACGTAGCCCACGAGGCCGAGCGTCACCGCGATGGCGGCCTGCGATGACGACACGCCGAACTGCTCCGAGATGACGGGCAGCGCGTATCCGATGTTCACCACATCGAAGAACGCGAAGAACCACGCGGCGCCCACGGCCACCAGCAGCTGCGGGCGGTACGGCCAGGTGGTGAGCGCGTCGAGGCGCGCGAGCACCTGCTCACCCTGCGACCCCGTCCTCATGACCCGCTGATGCCCCCTTCCTCGATGGCCTGCATGGTGTCGAGCACCGCGCGCACGCGGGGCACCTCGTGGGTGCGGAACAGGCCGGTGCGACCCATCGCCGCGAGCACGGCGAAGAACGACTCGGCGGTGCGGACCTCCTCGCGGAAGAAGTCGAAGGCGTGCGGCAGGGCGTGGCACACGGGCCACCCGAGCACGCGCAGGCGGAAGGTGTTGAGGAACACCTTCGCCTGATGGCGCACGCGCGCCTCGCCGTCCAGCAGGTTGCCGTAGTAGAAGCCCAGGCCCGGATCCACGAACAGGCGCTCCACGCCGAGCTCCTGCGCGCGCTCCAGGCGCGGCCCGAAGTGGTCGATGAGGGCGGGGATCGGATCGTCGCCCAGCACGAGGTCCTGCACCTCGCGCACGTTCGCCCCCTGCACGAAGCACATGATCACGGCGGCGTCGTGCTCGGCGGCGGCCGCGTACATCTCGTCCTCGCGCTCGACGCCCGTGAGGTTCAGCACGCCCGCGCCCGCGGCCAGCGCCACGCGCGCCACGTCGGGCGAGTAGGTCTCCACCGAGCTCACGATGCCGTCCTCGCGCAGCGCGGTGATGACCGGCAGCACGCCGGCCAGCTGCTGCTCGGGCGATACGCGCTCGGCGCCGGGGATCGTCGACTCGGCGCCGATGTCGATGATCATCGCTCCCTGCGCGGCGATCACCCGCCCGCGCTCGATGGCCGCTTCGGGTGAGGGCGACACCGACTCGCGATACCAGGAGTCGCGCGAGAGGTTGACCACCCCCATGATGGCCGGGCGGATGTCGGCGTCGAATGGCACGCCGCCGATGTCGAAGGCGCGCACCGGTGCGCGCAGGGCGTCCGGGTGCGCATCCGCGAGGGCGGCCATCTCGGCCAGGAGGGGCGTGGGGTCGGGCATCGGCGCGAACCGTACCGGCTGCGCCACCTAGGAGGGCATCGCCCCCACCGAGGGGATGATCACCGCGGGGTCGAGGGCGAGAAGCGGGGCGGCGTCAACGCCGGGTGCCGCCACGAGCGCGCCGCGGTCCGCGACGAGCGCACGGCCCGGCATCAGGGCGCGGTGCACGACCGACCAGAATGCGACGTCGTCCCCGTGGGCGACCGGCATCACCTCGATGCCCGGGGGCGCATCCTGCCCCGCGGTCCACCGCGTGCCGCCGGTCATCGCCACGAGGGCCTCGGCATCGCGCGGGTCATGCGCGCGGGTGAGGAGCACCCGGGCGGGGCCGCCGAGCCGCTCGAGGTCGCGCGCGATCGCGCGCTCGAAGCGCGAGAGGTCGTCCCCCGGCCCGGGGAGCACCGGATCGACGAGCAGCATCACCTCGCCGTGCTCGAGGTAGGCGGAGGCGAGCTCGATGCCGTCCCGCCGCACCGACCACCGCCAGAGCCCGTCGTGAATGCGCGTCACCTCCACCCCGCGAACGCTAGACGCACGGGGGAGCAGGTCACGCCGGGGCGTGCGCGAACATCTGCCCATGGGTCGCATGGCGCGCTGGCTGGGCATGGAGATGTTCACGTGGCTGATCGCCGGCGGCGTGCTGGTGGTGGTGCTGGCCCTCTTCGCCCCCGCCGTGGTCGCCGTGGTGGTGGGCGGGGCCGTCACGCTCGCGCTGGCGATCGGCAGCTGGTCGCGCAGGAGCCGCGACGGCCTTGCACGACGGCGCGGGCTGGGCGCGGCTGATCAGATGAGCGGCGAGGAGTTCGAGGACTGGCTGGCGATCCTCTTCCGCGCGGCGGGCTGGCGCGTGCGCCACACCCGCGTGACCGGCGACTTCGGCGCCGACCTCGTGCTGGGGCACGGCGCCGTGGACGAGGTGGTGGTGCAGGCCAAGCGGCAGGCGCGGCCGGTGGGCGTGGCGGCCGTGCAGCAGGCCGCGGCCGCTCGACTGCACTACGGGACCGACCAGGCGATGGTGGTGACCAACAGCACCTTCACGCCCGCGGCCCTCGAGCTGGCCGCGAGCACCGGGGTGATCCTCTGGGACCGCGAGGACATCTCGCGCGAGCTGCTCTCCCCCGGCGGCCGGCGATCGTCCGGCGTGGCGGCCTGACGCGTGGGCCGCATGCGGCGCAAGGGGGACCTGCCGACGAAGACCTGCGCCACGTGCGGCCGCCCGTTCGCCTGGCGCAAGAAGTGGGCCGACAACTGGGACGAGGTGCGCTACTGCTCGGAGCGCTGCCGCCGGAGCCGCCCGCGCGATGCGGACAACCCCGGCCCGGGGGCCGGTGGGGCGGATTAGGGGAGGAATAAGTTCGCGTCGATGTACGTCAAACCTTGACAGTTCCCCTTGCATCGTTGTCCAGCTTCTGCCTTACTCCCCGAACTGTTTGGGACGACCCCGAGGAGATGTGATGAACGCGATTACCGACGAGACCACGGCACCCGCCACGGCGCTCGACCGCATGCGCCAGCGTGCCGTGTCGGACTACCTCGCGGTATCGCGCGGAGCCGGGGTGTTCTCGAGCATGGACGACTACCTCGCCGCCGAGGAGCGCGCATGGGACCGCCTCCAGGCGGCCATCGGTCGCGCCAAGCGCGTGGAGGAGTCCGCGCTGGTCTAGGGATGGGGATCCCGTAGGTCTGGACATGCACGGGGGCGGCGATGAGCCGCCCCCGTCGCGTTCCGAGGCGCCGGGAACGACCAGAGGCGCTTGCGCGTCCGTCCGTTTGACGTAAAATCAACCGTGAAATGACGTCAGTTCGACGTAAAATCACAGTGCATCACCCCGTGGTGGTCGTGGGATCGGGTCTCGCAGGCCTGTCCGCGGCCCTGCGCATCGCCACGCACCGCGACGTGCTCGTGGTGACCAAGGGCGCGCTCGGCGAGGGCAGCACCGGCTGGGCGCAGGGCGGCATCGCAGCCGCCCTCGGCCCCGGGGATACCGTGCAGGCTCATGCCGCCGACACGCTCCTCGCAGGCGCCGGCCTGGCGGATGCCGCGGCGGCGGACGCCGTGTGCGCCGACGCCCCCGGCGTGATCGCCGACCTCGTCGCGCTCGGCGTGGCGTTCGACCGCGACCGCGGTCACCTGGCCCTCGCCCGCGAGGGCGCCCACTCCCTCCCCCGCGTGGCGCACGTGGGCGGGGATGCCACGGGGCGCCACGTGATCGACGCCCTCACGCTGCGGGTGCGCCGCCACGAGCGCATCGGCGTCATCGAGCACCGCCGGGTAGACGACCTCCTGGTGGACGACCGCGGCATCCGCGGCGTGCTGCTGGCCGGGGGCGAGGTGCTGGCCTCTGACCGGGTGGTGCTGGCGACGGGCGGCTCCGGTCACCTCTTCGCGCGCACCACCAACCCCGCGGGCGCCACGGCCGACGGCCCTGCCCTCGCGCGCCGCGCCGGTGCGGCGCTGGCCGACATGGAGATGGTGCAGTTCCACCCCACCGCGCTCGCCACCGGCACGAGCCCGCTCCCCCTGGTGAGCGAGGCCGTGCGCGGCGCGGGCGGCATGCTCTACGACTGCCACGGCGATTCCGTGATGGCGGGCGTGCACCCGATGGGAGACCTCGGGCCGCGCGACGTCGTGGCCCGCGCCGTGTTCCGACGGGCATGCGAGACCGGCCGCGACGTGGTGATGAGCCTCGCCCACCTCGACCCCGAGCGCGTGCACGCCCGGTTCCCCGAGGTCGCGGCGCTCTGCGCCGCGCACGGCATCGACCTCGCGCGCGACCCGGTGCCGGTCACCCCGGCGGCTCACTACGGCATGGGCGGGGTGCTCACCGACCTGCGCGGGCGCACCACCGTGCCCGGCCTCTGGGCCGTGGGCGAGTGCGCCTGCACGGGCCTGCACGGGGCGAATCGCCTGGCGTCCAATGGCCTGCTCGAGGCGGCGGCCCTCGGGCGCCGCG
>SXZC01000052.1 GCA_005788075.1 Actinomycetota bacterium | reverse complement strand
CCTGGCACGTCGCACGGCATCGGAGGATGTCGGCCGCCTCGTGGCGTCACTGCTGCAGGCCGAGGAGCTCGGCACCCCGCTCGCCACGGCGTTGGCGGGGCAGGCGGAGGCCCTGCGCGCCGCGCGCCGGCAGCGCGCCCGCGACCGGGCGGCTCGGGCCGCGCCCAGGATTCAGCTGGTGGTGGCGCTCGTGATGGTGCCGGGGGCGATGCTGCTCGTGCTCGGGGTCATGGTCGTCGAGATGGCGGCCCAGGTGGGCATCGCGATCGGGGGCCCATGAACCAACGCGGATCCACCACCGCCGAGTACGTCGGGATCGTCATCGTGATCGTGCTGCTGTTCATCGGGCTGCTCGCGGTACGGTCCACCACGTTGGGCCGGCGTGCCCCCGTGCGCCCGCTGCCCGCCATCATCCGGCTTATCGAGGCTCCGCTCGCGCCGATCGCCACGCCACGTCCCAGCGCGCCGAGCAGGCCGCGCCCACCGCGACGCCCGCGCCCGCCGCGCCCGGCCCCGCCCGGCGTGATGCTCCCCACGTGGATCGGGCCGCCCTGACCGCCCGGTTGATGCGGCAGCGGTTATGGTCAGCGCGATGCCCGACGCCACGCCCTGCCCGCGCTGCGGTGCCTCCTCGGAGTACCTGCTCACGCCGCATGACCGTGCCGGCGGGCTGCCGACCGCCATCCGCCTGTGCCTCTCGGGGGTGTGCGGGGTGGGGTTCACCGAGCCGCCACCTGATGACACCGCGGCGGCGCCCGCGCTCGCGCCTGGGCTCGAGGTGGAGGACCGCCTGGCGGCGCGCATGGTGGGCAGCGGCATGAACCATCTGGTGCAGGGGCTTCCGCGGGGAGCGCTGGTGGTCGACGTGGGCGCGGGGTCGGGGCTGCGCGCGCGGGTGCTGGCCGAGCGGGGGATGCGGGTGATCGCCGTGGAGCCCGATCCGGTGGAGGAGGTGCGCGCCCACGCGATGATGGCCTCGCTGCCGGCGGGCGCCGTGGAGGTGGTGCGCGCAGGCACCGGTGGGCTGGCTGACGTGATGGGCGGGCGCGAGGCCGATGCCGCGGTGATGTGGCACGTGCTCGAGCATCTCCCCGACATGGATGCGGGGCTGGCCGCGGTGCGCGACATCCTGCGGCCCGGTGGCCGGCTGAGTGTTGCCGTGCCCAATCGTGGATCGGCCGAGGCGCGGGCGTTCGGGGCGCGCTGGCACGGGTGGGAGCCCTCGCGCCACCGCTGGCACCTCGACGCGCAGTCGCTGCGCATCGTGCTCGGCGCGGCGGGGCTCGGGGTGCGCGACATCGACACGCGCGGGGGGTGGGGGTATCCCGCGGGCATCGCCTACTCGATGGCGCCGGGCGCCGATCCGCAGGTGAATCCGCGCCGGGGCCTGCTGGGCCGGGCGCTCGCCGCGGCGATGGTGCCCGTGGCTGCCACCGCCCGCGCGATGGGGCACGGGGGGCAGCTGGTGGCGCTGGCGGTGCGCCCCTAGGGGCTACTCGCCCTTGCGGTGCCGGGCGTCGCGCGGGGGAGCGAGGGGAGCATCCACGTGCTCGATGGCTGCGCTGAGCCCTTTCTTCGTGGACTGGATCCACGCCCATGAGGGGCGCGGCTCGTCGGCGGTGCCCTCGCCGACGCTGCCGGGGTTCACCACGAGGCGGCCCTTCACCCAGCGCAGCATGGGCGAGTGGGTGTGCGCGGTGATGAGCACGTCTGCGCCCAGGGCGTCCATGACGGCAATGATCTCGCGGTCGGAGGCGTCGTGATCCACCAGGCCGGGCGGCACCGTCTGGTCGCCATGCACGGCCACCACGCGGTGCGGTCCGAGGTCGGCCTCCACGATGGCCGGCAGGGCGTCGAGCCAGTCGAGCGACTTCTGGCTGAGCATGGTCTTGGTCCACGTGCGCGTGCCGGGGCGCATGTCGCGGATGTCGGTCTTGGGCTTCACCTTCTTGCCCACCACCCGGCGGTCGGTGTTGCCCTCCACGCAGGGCCAGCCGGTCTTGCGCACGCGCGCCACGCACTTCTCGGGCTCGAGCCCGCGCAGCACGATGTCGCCGGTGACGATGGCGCGGGTGATGCCTGCGTCGGCGATCGCGGCGAGCACCGCGTCGAGGGCCTTGAGGTTGGCGTGTATGTCGCCGAAGACGGCCAGCCGGTCGACGTCGCTCACGCGGGCGACGTTACCGGGTCACGTGAGGATGCGCGCCCCGCGTATCATGGGGTTTCGTCAGTAATGACCCGAGCGCCCGGGGGTGGGAGCAGCACCCCCGGGCGCAGGGGCCCTACGCCGCGCGCCTGGACGGCGTCGCGACGGACCCGGTGGCGACAAGAACCGGACGGAACTCGTCGCGCGAGTGCACGAGGACGGGCTTGGGCATGGCCGACACGCGGCGCGCCTCAAGGCGCTCGCGGCGCAGCTGGGCGGCGCGGCGGCGCTTGAGGGCAACGGCGCGGCTGCGGAAGGCGGCTGCCAGGGTGATGCCGGCGGCGCCCGCCACCGGCAGCAGCAGGATGGCGTAGTCGCCGGGGTGGGTGCCGAGCGTGGCGGCGGCGCCCAGGGCCAGACCCAGGGTGAGGCCTGCAGCGAGCGCGGCGATGCCGGCGGCGCGGCCACCCGGGGGCGGGGCGCCGGGACGGCGGGTGCGGCGGTGGTACGAGTGCGCCCCAGCGCCTGCGGCGGGGACGAGCGTGAGGTGTGTTCGCGTGTTCATGCGAACAAATGTACGACGCCGGTCGGACGGAACATGTGTTCTCACCGCACGTCGCGTTGCACGAATGCGGCCGGGGGCGCACGACCCGTTGCGAGGTGCTCCCGGGTAGGCATGTGGGGTGATGGGAGAACAAATTGGGGAGAATGGGTTGCATTGTGGGGAGCTCGGGGGTAGGTTCCCCCTCGTGGCACCTCGGCTTCTCAGCGGCACGTACGAATGCAGCCTCGATGACCGCTCGCGGCTGGCGATTCCGTCCCGCCTGCGGGAGCCCTTCGCAGACGGCACGGTCACCGCGTGGTGGTTGGACGACTGCCTGGTGGTGGTGCCCCGGTTCGAGTGGCCCACGTTCATCGAGGGCACCTTCGGGCGCATGAGCGTGCTCGACGACGACCAGCGCGAGCTCAGCCGCTTCCTGCTGGCCGGGGCGTTCGAGCAGGAGGGCCTCGACAAGCAGGGTCGCCTGCTCGTGCCGGCCGAGCTGCGCGACCACGCGGCGCTCGACGGCAAGGTGAAGGTGGTGGGCGCGGGGTCGTACCTCGAGCTCTGGAACCCCGAGCGCCTCGAAGAGCGCTTCGCGAAGCTGCGCAAGGACGGCGTTGCCCAGCGCGCCGCGCGCCTGGCCCAGCGAATCGACGGGGGCCGCGGATGACCGCCGCCGCGCCGCGCATCGAGGCCGTTCCCTCGGCCCCCGGCGGCGCACCCCACGTGCCCGTCCTCCTCGACCAGGTGCTGGCGCTCACGGCGCCGGAGCCGGGCGACACGGTGGTTGACTGCACCTTCGGCGCCGGTGGCCATGCCTCGGCGCTGGCTGCGCGCGTGGGTCCCACCGGAGCGCTCATCGGCATCGACCGTGACCCCGAGGCCGCACGTCACTTCGAGGCCCTCATCCCGGCCATGCCCTGCCCGGCCCGTCTGGTGCGCGCCGACTTCGCCACGGGACTGCAGGATCTGGCGTCGGAAGGGGCGAAATCAGACGTCATCCTGATGGATCTCGGCCTCTCGTCGATGCAGGTGGACACCGCGGAACGGGGCTTCTCGTATTCGCGGCAAGCCCCACTCGACATGCGGATGGACCCCGCCCTCGAGGTGACCGCCGCAGACCTCGTGAACGAGGCCTCTGAGCAGGACCTCACCCGGTGGTTCCGCGAGTACGGTGAGGAGCGCTACGCCAAGCAGATCGCGCGCGCCATCGGGCGCCGTCGCGATGAGCAGCCCATCACCACCACCGGCGACCTGGTGGAGGTGATCCGCGGCGCGGTGCCCACCCCGGCGCTCTTCGCGGGCGGCCACCCCGCCAAGCGGGTGTTCCAGGCGCTGCGCATCGAGGTGAACGACGAGCTGGGCATCCTCGAGCGCGCCCTGCCCGAGGCCTTCGACCTGCTGAACCCCGGCGGGCGCCTCGCGGTGATCTCGTTCCAGTCGCTGGAAGACCGCATGGTGAAGCGCTTCATGCGCGACCGCACCCGCGGGTGCATCTGTCCGCCCGACATGCCCGTGTGCGGCTGCGGCCAGCAGCCCGAGGGCCGCATGGTCACGCCCAAGGCCGTGAAGGCCATCACCGCCGAGGTGGCCGCCAACCCGCGCGCGCACTCCGCGCGCCTGCGGGTCATCCGGAAGGCCGACGCATGAGCACCCGCGCCGGTGCAGCACGCATGTCCGCGGCGCCGGGGAGGGCCTACCCGGGCGACGCCCGCCGCACCGGTGGCGGTCACCCCCTCCGCGCTCCCGGCCAGGCGGGGCGCCCGCCCCGGCCGCGCGTCATCCACTCGCGCACCAAGCGCACCCTCCGCGAGCGCCTGCACCTCGAGGGCGTGCGGCTCGCCTGGGTGCTGGTGCCGCTCATCGCGCTGCTGCTCGGCGGCGTGGTGTTCGTGAACGTCCAGCGGCTCAACCTCACCACGCAGACCGGTCGCACGGTGGACATGTACAACCAGGCGCAGTCGGACATCCTCAGGCTGCGCGCGGTGCTGGCCGAGAAGGATGGCCAGGTGGTGGAGCAGGCGGCGAAGCGCCTCGGCATGGTGCTCGCCCCGGGCAGCGGACTGACCTACGTAACCGTTCCGAAGGAAGCGCGCATTGCGCCAGGACAGGCGCCCCGCACGCGCTGACAAGCCCCGGCGCAAGCGCCGGCGCGAGATCGACGAGAAGGGGCCGTCCCGGCGGCTCCACGTGATCGCCATCGCCGTGATCGGCGTGCTCGGCATCATGGCGCTGCGCGCGGGCTGGATCGCCACGGTCGAGGCCGGCGAGCTCTCGCAGAAGGCCAAGGACCAGCACGAGAGCACCATCAAGCTGCCGGCGCCGCGCGGGCCGATCATGTCGTCCGACGGCCGTGAGCTGGCGGTGGACAAGCATGCCGTGGCCGTCACCGCCACGCCGTACCTCATCAAGGACAAGCGCGGCACGGCCGAGAAGATCGCCACCGCGGTGAGCCTGCCCGTCGATGAGGTGGAGCAGCGCATCTCGGGCAACGGCGGCTACGCCATGCTCAACACCGGCGTCGACCAGCAGCGCGAGCGCTACCTGCGCAAGCTCGACCTGCCGGGCATCACGCTGCAGGACACCCAGAAGCGCCTCTACCCGCTGGGCGCCGTGGCCGCGCAGGTGGTGGGCATGACCGATGACTGGGGCGCGGGGCTCACGGGCTTCGAGAAGACCATGGAGTCGCACCTGAAGGGCAAGGAGGGGATCCGCGAGGAGGCCCGCGACCCCGACGGGCGATCGCTGCAGATCATCCGCGACCGCGCGCCCACGCCGGGCAAGCCCATCACGCTCACGCTCAACAGCGCCGTGCAGCAGAAGACCGAGGAGGTGCTGCAGAAGACGGTGGACGCCAACGACGCCGAGGCCGCATCGGCGATCGTGATGAAGGCGGACACCGGCGAGGTGCTGGCCATGGCCACCGTGCCGGGCTTCAACCCCAACGACCGCGACACCTTCAAGCCCGAGACCGAGCGCGTGCGGTCGATTACCGACGCCTACGAGCCCGGCTCCACCTTCAAGCTGGTTGCGGTGGCGGGGGCCATCGAGGAGGGGGCGGTCACCCGGAACACGATGTTCAGCCTGCCCGAGACCCTCACGATGTACGACCGCACGCTGAAGGAGGCCCACTACCGGCCGGCCGTGTCGTGGAGCACCCAGGAGATCCTCCAGAACTCCAGCAACGTCGGCACGGTGCTCATCTCGCAGAAGCTGGGGCAGCGCAAGACCTATGAGTGGATCCAGAAGTTCGGGTTCGGGGCCAAGACCGGCTTCGACTACCCGGGCGAGGTGTCGGGGTCACTCCCCAAGTACGAGGACTGGTCGGGCGTGTCGATCCTCAACATCCCGATCGGCCAGGGCATCTCGGTGACGCTCGCGCAGATCGCCGAGGCCTACGGCGCCATCGCCAACCGCGGCCGCATGGTGCCGCCGCACCTGGTGAAGAAGGTCGGTGACGAGGTGCTCACCCATCCGCGTGGCCAGCAGATCATCAGCCCGCGCACCGCCGAGCAGGTGAACATCATGCTGCAGAAGGTGGTGAGCGACGACGGCACGGGCAAGGAAGCCAAGATCGAGGGCTACACCGTGGGCGGCAAGACCGGCACGGCCAACAAGATTGACCCCAACACCGGCCAGTACGTGGACACCTACATCGCGTCGTTCGTGGGATACGCGCCGGCCACCCGTCCCGGGCTGGTGGTGGCCGTGATGGTGGACGAGCCCGCCGCGGGGTCGTTCTACGGCGGCGACGTCGCCGCCCCGGCCTTCGAGCAGATCACCGAATTCGCCCTTCGCCACCTGCGAATCGCCCCGTGAGGACGTAGCCGGGAGCGCTGGTAACGTGGCCCCCGGATGAGGCTCGATGACCTGACCGGCGGCGTGCCCGGCGCGCGGCTCGTGGCGCAGGACGATTCCACCCCCGAGATCACGGCAATCCGGTACCGGTCGGCCGATGTCACGCCGGGCGATCTCTTCGCCTGCCTGCCCGGCACGAGGGCCGATGGGCACGACTTCGCGCCCGACGCCGTGCAGCGGGGGGCCTCCGCCCTGCTGGTGGGCCGCCCGCTCGACCTGCCGGTGGCCCAGGTGGTGGCCGACGACCCGCGCGCCGCGATGTCCATCATGGCGGCGCGGCTCGCGGGGGATCCCTCGCAGCACATGCGCGTGGTGGGCATCACGGGCACCAACGGCAAGACCACCTGCGCCTACCTGGTGCGGTCGGTCATGCAGGCGTCCGGCATGCCGTGCGGGCTCATCGGCACGGTCGAGGTGGTCGTGGGCGGCCAGTCGTCGGTGCCCACCCACACCACGCCCGAGAGCGTGGAGATGCAGGCGCTGCTCGCCGGCATGCGCGCGGCGGGCGACACCGCCTGCGCCATGGAGGTGTCGTCGCACGCCCTGCACCAGGGGCGGGTGGCCGGCCTGCAGTTCGCCGGGGCCATCTTCACCAACCTCACGCGCGACCACCTCGACTACCACGGTGACATGCAGTCGTACTTCGACGCCAAGCGGCTGCTCTTCGAGCGGCCCGACGGGCATGGCGCCGATCCGCCGGCGGCGGTGAACGCCGATGACGAGTGGGGCAGGAAGTTGCTGCGCCCCGGGGTGCTGGGCTACGGCATCGACGCCCCCGATGCCGACGTGGCACCCGAGCGCATCCAGATGGGCGCCGAGGGCTTCGCGACCACGGTGCGCACGCCACGCGGCGCGATGGAGGTGGCCAGCGTGCTGCGCGGCCGCTTCAACGTGATGAACGTGCTGGGCGTGGTGGCGGTGGGAGAGGCCATGGGCCTCGACCAGTCGGCGGTGGCCCAGGGCATCGCGGCGCTGCGCGGCGTGCCGGGGCGCCTCGAGCCCATCGAGATGGGGCAGGCGTTCCAGGTGCTGGTCGACTACGCGCACACGCCCGACTCGCTCGAGAACGTGCTGCGCACCACGCGCGACCTGGCCGGGGACGGCCGGCTGATCGTGCTGTTCGGCTGCGGGGGCGACCGCGACACCGGCAAGCGGCCCCAGATGGGCGCCCTCGGCCGCGCGCTCGCCGACGTGTGCATCGTCACCTCCGACAACCCCCGTAGCGAGGACCCCGAGGCCATCATCGCCGACATCGTGGCCGGGGCAGCCGAGGGGCCCGCCGAGCTGGTGGTGCAGCCCGACCGCCGGGCGGCCATCGCCGAGGCCATCGCCCTCGCGGCACCCGGCGACGTGGTGCTCATCGCCGGCAAGGGCCATGAGTCGGGGCAGGAGGCCCAGGGCGTGGTCACCCCCTTCGACGACCGCGACGTGGCCCGCGAGGTGCTCGGCGGGCAGAGGGCCGCATGAGGGCATCGGTGGCCGACATGATCGCCTGGTCGGGCACGGCGCAGGTTGCCGGGCCCGAGGGCGGCGCGTGCGACGGCGCCACGGCCGACAGCCGCGAGGTAACGGCCGGCCAGCTGTTCGTGGGCGTGCCGGGCGAGAATGTCGATGGTGGCCTGCATGCCGCGCAGGCCATTGCTGACGGCGCCGGGGCCGTGCTCATCTCGGAGGACGCCTGGGCGAGCATCGGCGGCGACCTGGGCGACCCCGACGCCGCGGTGCTGGTGCACGCCGACCCGGTGAAGGCCCTCGGCCTCATCGGGCGCGGGGCGCTCGCGCGCCTGGGTGCCAAGGTCGTCGGCGTCACGGGCTCATACGGCAAGACATCCACGAAGGACTCCATCGTTGCGGTGCTGCGCGCGGCCGGCGTGCGCGCCGAGGGCACCCCCGGCAACCGCAACACCGAGGTGGGGGTGCCGCTGAGCATTCTCGGCCTGCCGGAGGACACCGCGGTGGCGGTGATCGAGATGGGCATGCGCGGCACGGGG
>SXZC01000051.1 GCA_005788075.1 Actinomycetota bacterium | reverse complement strand
CCACAACTTCATGGCCAACGCCAAGCCCGTGCCCCACCCGCTGCTCTCGGCGGCGCGGTGGTACGCGCTCATGGCCCGCAACGGCATCATCGCCACCAGCGAGCACGCGTACGGCACGCAGTTCCTCAAGGCCTACGTGGGGCTGGCATCGGCCCCCGAGTGCCCGCTGCGCCTGGCGCTCTACCACATGGCCATCGAGCCCGACTGCGGCGACAAGCTCGACTCGCCGGTGCCCGAGACCATGCTCTGGAAGCAGGGGATCAAGCTCTGGGCCGATGGCTCGCCGTGGGTGGGCACGATCGCCATTTCGTTCCCGTACCTCGACACCGAGACCACGCAGAAGGCCGGCATCACGCCCGGGGTGCGCGGCGAGTCGATGATGAACTACTCCCGGGTGGACCTCGACAAGCTGCTCGACGCCAACGCGCCCGCGGGCTGGCAGATGGCCTTCCACGTGAACGGCGATGTCGGACTCGACGTGGTGCTGGATGCCTACGAGCGCGCCCTCGACAAGAGTGGCCGCATGGGCACCGACCACCGCTGGAGGGTGGAGCACTGCGGCGCCGCGCGCGGCGACCAGTTCGAGCGCGCCGCCAAGCTGGGGGTCAGCCCGTCACTGCTTCCCGCCCAGTTCATCTACTGGGGCGACCTGCTCGACGGGCAGATGTTCGAGTCGGAGATCGGCAGCCAGTGGTGTCGCGCGGGCGACGCCATCAAGTCGGGCGCGGTCACGACCTTCCACAACGACGGCTCGGTGAGCCCGCCCATCCCGCTGCTCAACGTTCAGGCCATGGTCACCCGCCGCTGCTTCAGCGGCCACGTGCACGGGCCGCAGCAGATGGTGTCGATGGAGGACGCCCTCAAGGCGCACACCGTGCACGCGGCGTGGCAGATCGGCCGCGACAAGGACCTCGGCAGCATCACCGCCGGCAAGCTCGCCGACCTCGTGGAGCTGTCAGCCGACCCGCTGGCCGCCGACCCCGCGAAGCTCACCGAGCAGGTGAAGGTGGTGTCCACCTGGCGCGCGGGCAGCAAGATCGACCTCGATGCCTTCCTCAAGGAGGTCGAGGCCATGGACCCCACCGAGCACCAGCACCTGGCCCACGAGGCGGCCGGGCACCACTGCTGCGCCCACAACCCGGCCGGGCACAAGCACTGATCGAAGGCGCCCGGTCTTCTGCTGGTCGGGGTCCGGTGACGCTCCGATGCGGGCGCGACCGGGTTCCACCCCTTCGGGGCGCCACACCGGCGCCCGGTCTTCTGCTGGTCGGGGTCCGGTGACGCTCCGATGCGGGCGCGACCGGGTTCCACCCCTTCGGGGCGCCTAGGCGGCCTGCTCCAGGTCGACCCGGATGCGCGTGGCGTCGTCGCCGTCACGCTCCACGGTGACGCGGTCCACCAGCTGCCGCACGATCCACAGGCCGCGGCCACGGCGGGAGTCGGGGCGCGGCGGGTGCTCGCGCACGGCCTCGCCCCAGTCGAAGCCGCTGCCGGCGTCGCAGACCTCCACATGCACGCCGTGATCGCCGTTGGCCTCGGCCACCACGTGGATGGGCGCGGCGCCGTGCTCCTGCGCGTTGGCGATGAGCTCGTCCACGGCGAGGGCCAGGTCGTCGGCGCGCTCGCCATACCCCGCGCGCTCGGCCAGTTCCTGCACGGCAGCCCGCACCGGGGCGATCTCCCCGGGGTCGTTGCCGATGGTGGCCTCGATGTGTGTTGCGTCGGCGTTCACGAGAGGTAGGTGGACAATACGCCGTCGGAGCGACGACATCCTGCTCTTCCGTCCCCCGGTTACGACCGTCCCGCCATGACCTCGGCGCGCGGGGGCCACCGGGCACGCCGCTACCATGCTCCGCGTTCAGGATTCCCGACCGGAGGCCCCGTGCCCGCTTCCCGCAAGACCGCCCGCATCGCCCTCGCCGCCCTGGCCCTCGTCGCGGTGCCGGCGGCGGCCCTCCCCGCAACGGCGCTCGCGCAGGATCCAGCGGCCGCACCACCGGCCTTCCCGGCCACCACCATCCCCGTGGGCGTCACCGTGGGCGGCGTCGACGTCTCGGGCCTCGCGGGCCTCGACGCCCGCCAGCGCGTGTACGACCAGGTCGTCACCCCGCGCCGCGCGCCCCTGCCCGTCACCTTCGAGGGCAAGCAGTTCACCATCGCCCCGGACGCCGTGGGCTACAAGGCCGAGGTCGATGCGGCGATCATGCTCGCCTTCCAGCAGGCCCCTGCCCCCGGGCAGGTGGTCGACGTGCCGGTGGCGCAGTCCATCAGCCCGAAGAAGCTGCGCGAGGTGCTCACCTGGCGTGCCACGCAGTACGAGGTCGATGGAAAAGACGCCGCGGTGACCCTCCGCGGGGTGCAGCCGATCATCCGCCGCGCGACGGTCGGCACCGAGATTGACGTGCCGAAGTCGGTGGCGCTGCTCACGCCGGCCTTCACGACTGCTCGCCCCGCCACGCCCTACGCGCTCGTCACCAAGAGGGTGCGTCCCAGCGTCACCTCGGTGGGCGCGGTGATCGTCATCGACAAGAGCGCGTTCAAGCTCCGGCTCTACCGCGGCACCACCAAGCCCGACGGGTCGGTGATGAAGCGCATCCGCACCTATCCCATCGCCATCGGCCAGCCGGCGTACCCCACGCCCACCGGCAACTTCTCGGTGATCCAGAAGCAGGTGAACCCCACGTGGTTCCCGCCCGACTCGCCGTGGGCCGCGGGCCTCGGGCCGGTGCCGCCCGGGCCGAGCAATCCGCTCGGCACGCGCTGGATCGGAACCTCGGCCCCGGCCATCGGCATGCACGGCACGCCCAACCCATCATCGATCGGGACGATGGCCTCGCACGGCTGCATCCGCATGTACATCGGGGACGTCGAGAACCTCTACCCGCGCGTCGAGATCGGCACGCCGGTCTTCATCCGCAACTAGAGGTCCCCGGCCCGGTGGCGCTCAGCCGCCGTTCAGCATCGCACGCACGCGAGCGGCTTCCACGGGGGGCATGAGGGCGCGGATCACCGTGCCCTCGGGGCCGGCGTCCTGCGTCACGTCGCGGCCGTGCGCGTACACGGCCGAGATGACATCGCCGCGCGCGTAGGGCACCTCGAGTTCCAGGCGGTCCCACCGCGCCCGCGCGGTGGTGAGCAGGCGGTCGCGCAGCTCATCGAGGCCCTCGCCCGTGAGCGCCGAGGCCATGACCGCCTGGGGGTACCGCCGCGCGAGGGCGTCGCGCTCCTCCTCGTCGAGCAGGTCCACCTTGTTCAGCACCAGCAGCCGCGGGATCTCCTGCGCGCCGATCTCGTCGAGCACCTCCTCCACCGCGGTCGCGCGCGCGGCGCGCCCTTCGTCATCCTCTGAGGCGTCGGCCACGTGGATGATCAGGTGGGCGTCGCGCACCTCATCGAGGGTGGAGCGGAACGACTCCACGAGCTGGTGGGGGAGGTGCCGGATGAACCCCACGGTGTCGGACACCAGCACCTTCATGCCGTCCTTCGTGAACGCGCGCGTGGTGGCGTCGAGGGTCTCGAACAGGGCGTCGTTCACGTCCACCTCGGCGCCGGTGAGGGCGTTCATCAGGCTCGACTTGCCCGCGTTGGTGTATCCGGCGAGCGCCACGCGGGTGACGGCCGATGCCAGGCGCTCCTCGCGCATGGTGTCGCGGCTCTTCGCCACCTCGGCGATGCGCTTGCGCAGCACGCCCATGCGGGTGCGGATCATCCGTCGGTCGGATTCCAGCTGGCTCTCACCCGGACCGCGCGTGCCCACGCCGCCACCGAGGCGCTCGAGGTGCTGCCAGAGCCCCTCCTGCCGGGAGTACGAGTACTCCATCTGCGCGAGCTCCACCTGCAGCTTGCCCGCGGCCGATCGGGCGTGCAGCGCGAAGATGTCGAGGATCACCCCGGTGCGGTCGACCACGCGGGTCTTGAGCTTGTCCTCGAGGTGGCGCTGCTGGCCCGCGCTGAGGTCGCCCTCGCAGGCGATGACGTCGGGCTTGTTCTCCTTCACCCACTCCGACAGCTCCTCGAGCCGCCCCTTGCCGAGGTACAGGCGCGGGTCCGGGCGGTCGCGGTGCTGCACCACGCGGTG
>SXZC01000050.1 GCA_005788075.1 Actinomycetota bacterium | reverse complement strand
TCGATGCCCGTCCGGCCATCGCCATCGTCGGGTCACGCCGCCCCTCGGCGGCAGGGCGCGCCATGGCGCGCGAGATGGCGGCCGACTTGGCGGCGCGTGGCGCGGTGGTGGTGAGCGGGCTCGCCCGGGGCATCGACGCCGCGGCGCACGAGGGATCGCTCGATGCCGGCGGGGTCACGGTGGCGGTGCTGGGCTCCGCGGTCGACCGCATCCACCCGCGCCGGCACATCGGCCTGGCGCAGCACATCCAGCAGCAGGGCGCGGTGCTGAGCGAGTACTGGCCGGGCACCGATCCCATGCCGTGGCGCTTCCCCGCGCGCAACCGCATCGTCGCGGGGCTATGTGATGCCGTGGTGGTGGTGGAGGCCGCGTCGCGCTCGGGCGCGCTGATCACGGCGGACTTCGCCATGGAGAACGGCAGCCCGGTGCTCGCGGTGCCCGGATGGCCCGGCTCGGCGCTCTCCGCAGGGTGCAACGCGCTCATCCGGGCCGGTGCCGCGCTGTGCGAGGGGGCCGACGACGTGGTGGCAGAGGTGCCCACCGCCGCCTGGGGCGATGCCCCGGTGCCCGCGTCTGCCACGGGCACCTGCGCGCAGGTGCTGGCCGTCATCGCGCGCGAGCCCGCAGGGGTCGACCGCATCGCCGCACAGGCGGGCCTGGGCCACGCCGATGTGGCCGTTGCGCTGGCCGCTCTCGAGATGGACGGGCTGGTGGCCCGCGATCCGGGCGGCGTTTTCCGTGCCGTGCGGCCGCAGGGCAGCGGTGGCAGTCCCTGACGCCGGCCGTGCGCCCACGCCGCCGCGGGCGGGGCTAGCGGCGGGCGGGTGCTGCGGAGTAGTGCTCGAGGATGCGCTCGGCGTTGCTCGCCACGGCCGCGCGCAGGTCCTCGGGGGCGTGCAGCACGGCCTCGCCGCCGTGCTTGGTGATCTCCTTCACCAGCCACTCATCGCTGGCGTAGGGGATCTCGGCGATCACCGAGCCGTCGGAGAACCGCTCGGCCGACGGGTGCTCCTCGGCAAGCCAGCGGGCGATGGCGGGGCTGCACCACACACGCGCGATCTGCGCGTGCTGCTGGGCCTGGCTCGACGTGCCCCACGGCTGGTAGGGAACGGCCTCCACCTCGACCCTGCGCTCGAACACCTCGTCGAGCGGGGTGGCGCCGCGGATGCGGTCGAGGCGGAAGGTGCGCTGCTCGCCGGCCTTGCGGCAGAACGCCACGAGGTACCAGGCATCGCGCGAGTTCATGAGCATGTGGGGCTCGATGACGCGCTTGGTCACCTCGCCGCGCGACTCGGTCCAGTAGTCGATCTCGATCACGCGATCCTCGCGCACGGCCCGGGCCAGCACGGCGCCCACCGACTCGCTGGCGGTCTGCACCGCGCCAAGCTCCACGCCGGTGGTGGATGCCTCGCCGACGGCGTCCTCGATCTTGCGGCGGGCGGACGCCAGCGACTCCTCGCCCACCAGTGGCAGGCGACCACCGACGAAGTCGAGTGCCCAGAGCAGCGCCTTGGCCTCGAGCGGCGACAGGCGCGCGGGGCGCGAGAACTGGTCGCCGTACACCTCCTTCTGCACGATCACCTCGTCGCCCTCCACCTGGGCGAACAGCGCGTAGCAGCCACCGCCGAAGTTGATGAGGTTGAGGAGGGTGAGGTCCTCCTCGAGGGCCTCCTGCGTGAGGTTGAGCTCGCTGCGCAGCGCCGAGCACGGCACCTCGGCCTCGTACGAGCGCCCGCAGGCGGCGAGCAGGCGGGTCATCAGCGCGAGGAGGCGCGAGATGCGCTCCACGGGCACCACGCGCTCGGATGGATCGTCGGCGTCATCGGCGGGCGCGGTCTCTGCCACGCGGGGCAGCGGCTTGGCACGGCGGCGCGGCTTGGTGGAGTGGCGGGTGCGCAGCAGCTCGAGCGCGGCCACGGCGGCGTCGCGCAGCGCCGGGGGCTCCAGCACCTCGGCCTCGGCGCCCAGGCCCAGCACCCACGAGACGATCTCGCGCTCGCCGCCGTACTCGGTGCGGAACAGGGCCGACCCGTCGGCGCGCTCCTCGTACTCGCCCTGGTTCCCGAACATCTGGTCCACCCACCAGGCGATGGTGGGGGAGAGCTCGATCACCGCCGTGCCCACGGGATCGGCCAGCTGCCACGGCGCGCGGTCGCGGTAGCGGGAGAGGTCCACCTCGCTGGGCGGCGGGAAGTCATGCTCGGCACGCGTCTTGAAGGTGATGCGCCCCTGGATGCGCGAGAGGCGGAAGCACCGGAGGTCCTCGCGGTCATGCGCGTAGCCCACCAGGTACCAGTTGCCCGCCATGTAGAGCAGGCTGTAGGGGTCCACCTCGCGGTCGCCCAGGTCGTCGCGGCCGATCGAGTAGTAGCGGAACCGGATGGTCTTGCGGCGGCTGATCGCCGACTCGATCTTGATGAGGTGGCTCGACACCTCGGACGTGTGGCGACTGCCCAGCAGGTTCACGGCCACGGTGCGCGCGGCATGGTCGTCCAGCGGGCTCGGCCGGCCCAGCGTGAGGTGCTGCAGCGCCAGGCGAAGGGGCTCGGCGTACGCGAACTGGCCCTCGAGCAGGTAGAGGCTGGTATGCAGGGCGCTGAGCTCGGCCTCGTCGAACTCGATGGGCGGCAGGTAGTAGTTCTCGGGCGGCATGGCGTAGAGGTCGCCCTGGAATGGGTCGTCGCTCGGGCGCTCCACCGCCAACTTGAGGCCCACGCCCTCGAGCTCGGAGCGATCCGAGTAGAAGCGGCGCAGGAACGCCTGCTCGCTCATGCCGCCGTAGCCCTCCACCGCCTCGTGGATCTCCTCGGCGGTAACGGGGCGCTGTTGCGCCATCAGGAATGCGACGAGCGAGAGCTGCCGCACCAGCTTATCGTCATCCCTCTGGCCCAACCGGCCTCTCCTTCGACTGCGGCGCAGCCTCCATGCTAGCCGAGAGGATGGCCTCTTCGCGCGGTCTGGGGGTGCGGATTCTCGCATGTGGAGCCATGATCGCCACACTTTTCACCGCTGGGTGCGGGTCCTCTGGCGAACAGGGCACGCGGTCCGGGCGGGTGGCGCGGGTACTCGACGGCGACACCATCGTGGTGGCCGGAGTCGGCACCGTCCGGTACATCGGCATCGACACGCCCGAGCTGCACCACCCCCGGAAGCCGGTGGAGCGCTTCGCGGCGCGGGCAGCGGACATGAACCGCCGCATGGTGCAGGGGCGCGTGGTGCGGCTGGTGAGCGACGTCGAGGAACGCGACGCCCACGGTCGCCTACTGGCCTACGTCTACGTGGGAGACGTCATGGTGAATGCCCGCCTCGTGCAGTTCGGCGCCGCGGAGCAGTTCCCGTTCCCGCCGAACACCCTGCACAAGGCGCTCTTCGCCCGCCTCGAGCGCGAGGCGATGCGGGCCGGGCGTGGCCAGTGGGGACGCGCCGAGGGCGGTCCCCCGTGGGGCCCGGTCAGTCCGGCGGGTTGAAGTTGGCGTGCGACGTCATGCGCCACCGCCCGTCCTGCCAGGTGAAGGTCGAGAACCGGGGTGCGAGGCGCGATGTCACGGTGGCCCCGCTGGCGCTCACCTCCTGCGTGGCGGTGCGCGATCGCACCACCAGGGTGGGCATGGCGTACAGCGCCATCACGTCGACGATCTGGTACTGGCGCACGTCGGGCATGGCCGCCAGGTACTGCGCGCGCGTGGCCCACGTGCCGTTGGCCCGCTGGATCATCCATGCCGGGGAGAGCAACGCCCCGAGCTTCACCTCGTTATCGGCTGCGAGCGCCCCGAAGAACCGGTTGAGCAGCTGCGTGGCGGTGGCATCGGGATTCGCGAGGCGCGTCGGCGCGGCGCGGTCGATGGCCGCCTGGGCAGCACCCGCCGCGCCTGCGAGTCCCATGGCGACGGCCGCGGCGATCGCGGCCGAGGTGCGGAGAGAGGAGGTCACGCGCCCACCCTACTTGTACGATCGCCCCATGACGATCATGGAGCACGACTACGGCATCCCCTCCGAGGACGAGCTGGCGCGCCTCGTGGGCGCGGCCACGCCGCACTTTGCGCTGCAGATCCGCGATCGCGTGGTCGCCTACCGCGCCGCGCTGCCGGAGGGGCACTCCCGCATCCCCGAGCTGGACGCCCAGATCGCGCGCCTCGAGCGCCTGGCGATCGACGGCGCCGGCGGGCCCACCGACGAGGCCGACCTTCCGCCGAGGCCGTCGCTCGAGCTCCGCGGGCGCGGCCGGTCCTAGCGTCGCGCGCCCTGCCCGGCGATCCGGTGCACCACGTCACTGAACGTGCGGAGAATGCGCGCGGTGAGTCCCCAGACGTCCTCGCCCATCAGCGGGTAGCGAAGCGTCTCGATGGTCGGTGGCTCGGGGATGAGGCGATCGGCGGCCAGCACGTCTGCCAGCGGCACCTCGAGGATGCGGGCGATCTCGCTTTCCTCCGGGGTCATCACCGGGCGCCCGCCCGCGTGATGGGCCACCCAGGGACTCACGGTGAACCCGCTCGCCATCGTGTGCACGTCATCGAGCGGCCCGAGCACGGTGAGGGACGATCGCGGCACGGCGATCTCCTCCTCGGTCTCCCTCAGGGCCGATCCGAGCAGGTCGACGTCCTCGGGCTCGAACTTGCCGCCGGGCAGCGAGATCTCGCCCTTGTGAGTGGCCACGAACTGCGATCGCTTGGTGAGCACCACGTGACCGGCGTCATCGACGTCGAAGAGGATGAGCAGAACGCCTGCATCGCGGCCGGTGGCCTCGAGCGTCACGCGATTGCGACTCTCCAGGGCCTCGGGCAGCACCTGCGCGAGTTCCGCGGCCGACGGCGCGGCGGGCGCGGAATGCGGGCCCGTGGCGGTGCGCTTGGCGGGGGCGTTCATCGCGGCCGAGTGTACGCCCGCCCCGGAAGGGCACCGCGATGAGCGGGGACCTCGACATCGCCCGTATGGAGGGCGACATGATGGCCGCGCGCGAGGCCGCCGTGGGCGTGGCGGGCGTGCCCATGCTGGGGCTGCGGGCGGTGCGCCCGGGCGCAGGCGGGCGCGCGTGGCTGGTGGCGCTCGAGGGCCCGGCGTTCCTCTGCCTCGATGACGCCCTCGACCCCGAGCCGTCGCTCACCCGGTTCCGCGACGTCGCGCAGGCCGGGCTCGCCGCGGAGCTGGTCGACGACGCCGTCGACGCCGCGGCACTCCGCGCATTCCGCGCCCCTGCCGACGCCATGGCGGGGTGGGTCGGCGACATGCCGGCAGCGGTCGAGGCGCTCGGGCGCGCCGCTGCGGCCGCCGACGACCTGGCCACCTGGCGCGAGGACCCCCGCCGCATCATCGCCTCGCTCATCGACCTCGACGAGGCCGCGGCCATCCAGGAGCGCGCCCACGCGGCCTACGCCACGTTCGCCGGGCTCACCGAGCCCCTCGTGGAGCGCCAGGACTCCCTCGACCCCGCGCTCCTGCAGGCGCTGATCGAGGTGGAGCGCGCAGCCGATGCCGCGGGGCTCGGGGCGTCACTCGGGAAGATGCTCGCCGAGGCCATGCCCGGCATCGTGGAGGCCGCGGACGAGATGGCCCGCGCCCACGTCACGCCGCTGCAGTAGCCCCCACCGCCTCCGCGTCCCCGGCCTCCGCGTCCGCAGCGTCCGCTTCCCCGGGCTCCGTATCCCCGGCCTCCGCTTCCGGCTCGGGCTGGAAGTCCGACTCGATGAGTGCCTCGACGCGCGCGAGGTCGTCATCCGACAGCGGGGGCAGGTCGATGGCGCGCGCGAACTCGTCGAGTTGCTCCTCGGAATGGATGGGGGTGACCACCGATGCCACGCCCGGCCGCGAGAGCACCCAGAGGATCGCCGCCTGCCCGAGGCTCCACGGCCGCCCGGCGGCGTGCAGGAAGTCGAGGGTGCCTACGCGGCGAAGGCCCTCCTCGAGCCACTCGCGGGTGATGTCGGCGCGTGGGTCACCGGGCGGGAAGGTGGTCTCGCGCGAGTACTTGCCCTCCAGCAGGCCGCGGCAGTGGGCCCCGCGGGCGATCACGCATGATCCGGCGGCCTGCGCGAGCCCGGCGATCTCCGCCCCGGGGTCGTGCCCGAGCATGCCCAGCTCCACATCGAGCACGGGGAAGCGCTTCTGCCGGATGAGCCGACGGCCATCCCCGGGCCGGGCACCGGCCGGGATGGCCACCCCGAACGCGCGCACGGTGCCCTCGGCCACCAGTTCGTCCATGGCCTGCGCCAGGGCGTCGTCGGCCAGTGCGCGGCGCGGGGGATGGTGCAGCTCGCAGATGTCGATCATGCCTCCCATGCGCTCGGCGCTGGCACGCACGGCCGCGCGGATGGCATCGGGGCGGAAGTCCTGGGGCATCGGGCGTCCGGGCTTGCGCGGCTCGGCGTCCTGCCAGGCGTAGCCCACGCGAGTGGCCAGCACCACGCGGTCGCGGCGCCCGGCGAAGGCGCGGCCCAGCACCTGCTGCACCCGGCCCTCGCCGTCGCGGTCAGAGGCGTCGAAGAGCGTGATGCCCCGGTCGAGGGCGGCGTGCAGCAGGCGCACGGCCTCGTCGTCCCCGTCGTCACCCCACCAGCCGATGGCGAACGGCTCGGCGCCGAACGCCACTTCCGACACGCGGATTCCGGTGCCGGGGATCTCCCGATAGCGCATGGGCAGTGAGGTTACGCATGCCCCCCGACGCATCCGGCGCCGCGCGCCGCGCCGGGGTCAGTCCTCGGCGTCCTCGTCCTCCATGAGGAACTCGATGAGGTCCTCCACGGTGAAGCGACCGGCCTGCATCGATGCCACGAGGCCGTAGATGGTGGCCGAGTGCGGGCGCTCCAGCACGTACTCGCGAATCGCCTCATTGCCCTTCGCGTCGATCTCCTCCACTGCCTGCCGGCCCACGGCGGTAGCCACCACGCCGGTGCCCTCCACGTCCACCAGCCCCGCGACCGACAGCGACTTCGCGGCGGCGGCGATCTCGTCGGGCTCCGCGCCGAACTCTTCCGCGAGCGCGGTCATGGGCCGGCCGTCGGGCTCGCGCGCCAGCGAGCGCAGCAGCAGGTACGAGCCCGAGGAGAGCCCGGCATCCATCACCACCTGGTCGAGCACGCCCGCCACCTCGGCGAGCAGCTGCAGGTCGTCCTCGTCGCGGTACATGCCTAGGGCCCGTACCGGTGCGCGGGGGCGGGACGCAGGGAGTCGTACGCCGCGCCCATCCAGATGCGGCCGGTCACCCCGCGGTCGTCGAGCGTGCGCAGTGCCGAGCGCAACACGCCGGCACGCGCTCCGCGGCCATGCGTGTTGGCCACGGTGATCGCGAAGTCGTGGTCGGCGTCCTCACGCACCGGGCGCCCGTTGGCGCGGGCGAGGGCCACTCGGGCATCGGCCAGGCGGAGGGGGTCGTCCACCGTGAGGTAGCACTCGAGCGATGCCCAGTCGGGCGCGAGCTCGGCGAGCACTGAGTCGAAGTCATCCGCGTACGGCACGGCTGCAGGCTAGCCCAGCGCCGGGGCGCCGTGAGGCGACTCTGGACGGGCGGCGGCGAGGGCCGCCCCCACCTGCGCGCGCACCTCGGCGAACCGCGCGTCATCCAGCACCGGGTCGGCCGCGGGCATCTGCAGGGGCACCTCCACCCAGCTGCGGCAGCCGCGCATGTCGGGCGAGACGTCAAGGGGGAGGGGAGGGGCCACGCGGTGCACGCGCGGCACGATCACCAGCAGCGGGTGCTTCGGGCGCCAGCGCAGGCGCGCGGCCGCATAGTCGGGACCCAGCACGTGAAACGGCGCGAGGGCGTCGAGCTCGGCCTGCTCGCTCACCTCGTGCACGTCAGCCACCTCGCACCAGGCGGCCATCTCCACCCGCGGTGGCTCCTCGGTGACGGCCAGTAGATCGGGCCACCGCTCGGCCACCTCGGGCGCCAGCAGCTCGGGGCGCTGGTGCACATGGGTTGGCAGCAGCAGGAACTCGCGATGGGGCACGTCGAACCGCTTCTCGCCGATTCCGCCCTTTCGCAGCATCACCACCTGGTCGCCCGCCAGCATGGCGGCGATGACGGTTGCCCATTCCTTCAGCGCGAACGGCTGCACTCGGCAAAGGTAGCGCGAACCGGCGCTACCATCGTTCCCATGATCGACGCCATCCTCTCCAAGGCCGCGGAGGGCGAGCGCATCAGCGCCGACGAGGCCGTGGCCCTCTACGAGCAGGCCCCGCTGGACGACCTCGGGGCGGCTGCCGAGACCGTCGCCCGCCGCATGCACGGCGACGAGGTCACCTACAACGTCAACGGCTACCTCAACCCCACGAACATCTGCGTGGTGGGGTGCGGGTTCTGCGCGTTCGCCGTGTGGACCGACCACGACCCTCGGGCATACGCCTACTCGGTCGACCAGCTCGTGGACCGCGCGCAGCAGATCTCCGACCTCGGCATCACCGAGCTCCACATCGTGGGCGGGATGACCAAGGAGTACACGCTCGAGTACTACGAGGACCTCTTCCGCGAGCTCAAGGCCTCGCTGCCGCACGTGTCGCTCACGGCCCTCACGGCTGTCGAGGTGGAGTTCGTCGCGCGCATGGCGAAGGTCACGCCGCGCGAGGCCCTGGAGCGCCTCATCGCCGCCGGCCACGACAGCATGCCGGGCGGTGGCGCCGAGGTATTCAGCCCGCGCGTGCGCAAGATCATCGCCGACCGCAAGGTGCCCGCCGAGGTGTGGCTGGACGTCCACCGCGACGCCCACGCCCTGGGACTACCCACCAACGCCACGCTGCTCTTCGGGCACTTCGAGACGCCCGAGGAGAAGGTGGACCACATGATCCGCCTGCGCGGGCTGCAGGACGAGGGCATCGCCGCGGGCAGCCCCGCCCGGTTCCAGGCATTCATCCCACTGCCCTTCCTGCCCGGCAACACCGACTTCTCGTACCTGCCGGGCCCGTCGCGTGACGAGAAGCTCCGCACCATCGCGCTTTCGCGCCTCGTGCTCGACAACGTGCCCCACATCAAGGGCCACTGGGTGATGCTCGAGGAGGACATCACGCAGGAGGGGCTCCGCTTCGGCCTCGATGACCTCTCGGGAACGCTCGTGGAGGAGCGCGTGGCGCACGCCACCACCGTGCAGACCCCCATGGGGCTCACGCGTGAGCGCATCGGCGACCTCATCCGCGGTGGCGGGCGCACGCCCGTGGAGCGCAACACCACCTACGGGCGCGTGGCGCGCGAAGCCGTCTCGGCCTAGGCGGGTCCGCGCCCCGCGGGCGCTACGAGATGGCCCGGCGGCGGAACGACAGGCCGGCCGCCACGGCGATCACCGCGCACCACACGAGCGTCCAGAGCACCGTGAGCCACGATGACGCGGGCACGAACACGATGTTCTGGTTGATCTCGAGCTGGGCACCGGCCACGCCCGCTGCGCCGCGTCCCTGCATGTCGCTCAGCATGGGCGAGGTGATGGCGCGGGGGAAGAGGTAGTAGAGCCCGGAGATGAGCCCGCTCCAGGCGGTGCCGATCACGCCGTCGTTCGACGCCGCCATGAGGTTGACCAGTGACAGGCACGAGACGTAGAAGAAGATCGCCACGATGCCCGATGCCACGGGGCCGAGCGCCACGCTGCAGAGCGCGGCGGTCACCAGAACCAGCACCATGTTCTCGAGCATCGCGAGGCCGTGGACGAACAGCGCGCCGTCACCGCCCTGGCCGATCGCTGCCGAGCAGATCGCGGCGATCACCATCCAGATGACGAACACCGCGATGAGCGCGACCAGGCGCCCGGCGATGCGCGCGAGCGTCACCGTCGTCCGTGGCGTGCCGGTGGCCACCTGCAGGCCCACCCAGCCCCCGTCGGCATCGCGGTTCACCGTGCTCGCCCCCAGGGTGGCGGCCACCAGTAGGCCACCCACCAGGTAGACGGCCGCGGTCCACGAGCGCATGGTGTCGAGGGCGGCCAGGCCATCGCGCGTGCCGGCCAGCACCGCGCCGGCGATGATGACGCCCGCGCCGAGCACCAGCATCGCGAGGAACCACCGCCGGCGGCTGATGCCGCGGGCCTCGATGCGGCCGATTACGAGGGTCGGGTTCATCCCGGGCTCCCCTCCACGAGGTGGATGCCCGCGCCGAGCAGCCCGGCGAGCCCGCCGGGGTCCGATGATGCCGCGAGCACCGCTGCACCGCGCGCCATGGCGCGGCGGATGGCATCGGTCGTCTCGGGGAACTCCCACGGGTCGTCGAGCACGAGGAGGTCGGGCTCGCCCATGATCGCGCAGGCCATGCAGATGCGGCGCACGTCCTCCATCTCGAGGGCCTCCACGCGGGCGTCGGGGGCCTCCACCGCCATCTCGTCGATCGCGCGGTCGGCCTCGGCAGACCCGTGCCCGCCCAGTTCGGCCACCATGCGCACCACGTCGCGCCCCTTCAGGCCGAACGCGAAGGGCCACGCCTGCGGCGCCCACCCGATGCGGCGCAGCGTGGGGGGATCACCCGCCGGTGCGCCGAGCACCGTGATGTCCCCGCCGGGGCCGGCCAGGCCCAGCACGGCGCGCAGCACGCTCGACTTGCCCGACCCGCGGTCGCCGGTGACCAGCAGGCCCGCGCCAGCGCGGAGGTCGAGGTTCACGCCGCTCACCGCGAGCGTGCCGCCGCGCTGGTAGCGCACCTCGATGGCCCGGGCGCGGATCACCACGTCCGGCGATGCCGCCCCGGGCGTGCTCAGCCCAGCTTCTCCAGGCGGATGGCCTCCTGTGGGCAGTCGTCCACGGCCTCGCGCACGGCATCCGCCAGCGACGGGTCGAGCACGTCGTCGCTCGCGCTGGAGAGGTTGGTGTCGTCATCCACCGTGAACACGCCCGGCAGGCGCGCGATGCACACCCGCGTGCCCATGCACAGGTCGTGGTCCACCGTGAGGCGATAGCGCTCGCCGTCGATCTCGATCTCGGCCATCTCAGCCCTCCCTGATGATCGCAAGCACCTCGTCCCGCTTGCGCTCCATGTCCGCCTCGGAGACGAGGGATTCGAGGTTAAGGCGTAGGAGCGGTTCGGTATTCGAGGGGCGCACGTTGAAGTGCCAGTCGTCATAGGCCACGGACAAGCCGTCGACCTCGGCCTGCCGGCCGTCTGCGTAGCGTGCCCGAAGGCGGTCGATCGCCGCCCCGGCATCGGCGACCGTGGAGTTGATCTCCCCGGAGATGTGGTACCGCTCGCGCAGCGCCGCCACCATCTCCGAAAGCGGGCGGCCCGAGGTGGCCACGATCTCCATCACCATGAGCGCGGGGATGAGCCCCGAGTCGGCGTACGAGAAGTCGCGGAAGTAGTAGTGGCCGCTCACCTCGCCGGCGAACACGGCGTCCACCTCGCGCATTCGGCGCTTGATGAAGGCGTGGCCCACGCGGAACTCGTCCGGCGTTCCACCGGCCTCGAGGATGGCGTCGCGCACGGCCCATGATGCGCGCAGGTCGTACACCACGGTCGACGGGCCGACCTGCCCGAGGATGTGGCGGGCGAGGAGCGCGGTGAGGAAGTCGCCCGCCACGAAACCGCCCTTCTCGTCGATGAAGAAGCAGCGGTCGGCGTCACCGTCCCAGGCGATGCCGAGGTCGGCGCCGTTCTCCACCACGGCCCCCTCGATGAACTCGCGGTTCTCCTCGAGCAGCGGGTTCGGCTCGTGGTGGGGGAAGCGCCCATCGGGGTCGAGGAAGCACGGCACGGCGTCGATGGAGATGCGCTCGAGCACCGGGGGCAGGTACACGCCGGCCATGCCGTTGGCGGCGTCGAGCACCACCTTGAGGCCGGTGATGGCGGAGGGGTCGACGAACTGCAGGCAGCGGTCCACGAAGCGCCCGAGCAGGCCGTCGTCCACCGACTCGCTGCCCGGCGCAGCGGCGGGGCCGGGCTCGCCGGCCATGGCGAGGCGACCGATCTCCGATATGCCGGTGTCGCCCGAGAGGGGAAGGGCCCCCGCCGAGACCATCTTGGCCCCGGTGTAGGCCGGCGGGTTGTGGCTGGCGGTGATGACGGCCCCGGCGTCGTAGCCGCCCTCGTCCACCGCGAAGTAGACCATCTCGGTGGCGGCCAGCCCGAGGGCCGTCACGTCGGCGCCGGCCGAGAGCGCGCCGCGGATGAACGCGGCGCTGATGCCGGGGGACGACAGCCGCACGTCGTGCCCCACGGCCACGCGCGACGCGCCGGTGACCGCCACGAAGGCGCGGCCCACGCGCTCGGCGCCCTCCTCGTCGATCTCGTCGCCGTACAGGCCGCGGATGTCGTAGGCCTTGAAGACCTCCGGCAGCAGCGTCATGCGGTGAACCCCGGCTTCAGCAGGGCGTAGGTCTCCTCGAGGCTCTGGGGCATCACGCGCACATCTCCGGTCACGGGCATGAAGTTGGTGTCGCCGGACCACCGGGGCACAAGGTGAAGGTGCAGGTGCGCCTCGATGCCGGCTCCCGCGGCCGCCCCCTGGTTCATGCCGAGGTTGAAGCCGTGTGGCTTCAGTGCCCCCTGCAGGACCTGCTGGGCGGTACGGGCGAGGTCCATCATCTCAACCACGGCCTCGGGCGCCAGGTCGGTGAGGCGATCGAGGTGCGCGTAGGGGACGACCATCAGGTGCCCCGATGCGTACGGGTAGGCATTGAGGATGACGAAGCAGTGCTCCCCGCGGGCGAGGATGAGCGCCCGCGCATCGTCGCCCATGGCGGGCAGGTCGCAGAACACGCACCGGGGCCCCTCGTATTCGTGGTCGTTCTCGGCGGACACGTAGGCCATTCTCCACGGCGCCCACATGATCTGCCGTCCCGTCGGACCGCCTAGAGCCACTTGCGCCTGCGGAAGTACCAGAGCACGCCGCCGGCCAGCACCACCATCACCACGAGCAGCATGATGAACGAGGCCATGCCGTTGCGCGCGAAGGGCAGGCCGTCGATGTTCATGCCGTAGAAGCCCGTGATCAGCGTGAGCGGCAGGATGACCGCCGAGATGATGGTGAGCAGCGCCAGCATCGCGTTGAGGCGGTGGGTGATGACCGATTCGTTGGTGGCCTCGAGCGCGTCGGCCACCTCCTTGTAGTTCTCGAGGGAGTCCCAGATGCGCTCGTTCTTGTCGACGATGTCGTCGAAGTAGATCTCGAGGTCGTCGGGGGCGTAGCGCTGCACGGCGCGCTCGAGCATGCGCAGCGTGGGCCGCTGCGGCTTGATGATCTTGCGGTAGTTGATGATCTCCTGCTTGACGTTGGAGACATCGCGTACCAGCTCGTTGCTCTGGCCCTCGAAGATGGCGTCTTCCAGCGTGTCGAGCTTGAAGCCGATCTTGTCGAGGATCGGGAAGCAGTAGTCGAACATCTGGTCGACGATCTCGTAGAGCAGGAAGCCCGAGCCCTTCGACATGAAGTCGAACCGCGCGTCGTCGCGCTGCTCGCACCGCGACCAGAGCGCCGAGATGGGCTTGAGCGGCTCCTTGGGGATGGTGATGAGCAGCCCGGGGCCGATGAACACGTTGAGCTCGGTGGCCTGCAGGCGCCCCGTGCGCTTGTCGAAGCGCGGGAAGTGCAGCACCAGGAACACGTAGTCGTCGTACTCGTCGATCTTCGAGCGCTGGCGACGGCGCGAGAGGACATCCTCGAGATCGAGGGGGTGGAAGTCCTGGTGCTCGGCGAGCCACGCCGTCTCGGCGTCCGTGGGCTCCTCGATGTTCAGCCAGGTGAGGCCGTGGGCCTCGAGGCGCTGGACGTCCGGCCGGTCGCGCTCAGGGGCGACCAGGGCGGACGGCGAGGTCCGCCTGGCGTGGCGACGGATGTTGGGAAGGCTCGCCATCGTCGAGTCTCCTCGTCGCTGTGGTGCACGGAACGCAGGGCATCCGGGGGAGTGTACCGCGGCCCCGGCCCCGGGCGGACTACTCTGCAGCACGTGTTGCCCGATCAGCGCATCAAGTTCTGCGGGGTCACCCATCCCGCGGACGTGGAGCCCTGCGTCCTCGCGGGGGCGTGGGCGGTCGGCGCCGTCCTGACGCCGCACGGGCCGCGGGCCCTCGACCCCGACCGCGCGATCGCCGTGATGCGCGAGGTCCCGGACGGCGTGGAGCGCGTGGGCGTGTTCGTCGACCCGGCACCCGACGCGGTCGCCCGCGCCGTGGACACCTGCGCGCTCACGCGGGTGCAGCTGCACGCCGTGGCCGATCTCGCCGCTGTCGCCGATGCGGCCGGCGTGCCCGTCACGGTCACGATGCCGCTCGAGGACGCCTCGTCCATCGAGGGCGCCGAGCGGCTCGACTGCGACCTGGTGCTGTTCGACGCCGCGGTGCCCGGGTCCCACGGGGGCACGGGCGTGCGCGCCGACTGGACGCTGCTCGAGCGCCATCGTCCGCAGCGGCCCTTCGCGCTGGCCGGCGGGCTCACCCCCGAGGTGGTGGGCGATGCGGTGCGCCGCGTGCGGCCATTCGTCCTCGACGTGTCCAGCGGGGTGGAGGGAGACGTCGTGGGGCGCAAGGATGCAGGTCGCGTGCGGGCGTTCGCCGATGCAGCCCGCGCGGCAGCCATGGAGGAGGCGGCATGAGCGTGAACATGAGGTTCGGGCCCTACGGGGGCCGGTACGTGCCGGAGACGGTCATCGGGGCACTCGACGAGCTCACCGAGGCATACGAGCGCTACCGCGACGACCCCGATTACCTGAGCGAGCTCGGCGTGCTGCTGGGCCACTACGTCGGCCGCCCCACGCCGCTCTACCGCGCCCGCCGCCTCGAGGAGGCCTGGGGCCTCGACGACGGCCTGTGGTTCAAGCGCGAGGATCTCTGCCACACCGGCGCGCACACGAGCAACAACGC
>SXZC01000049.1 GCA_005788075.1 Actinomycetota bacterium | reverse complement strand
GTCGCCCGCGCCCGCGCGAATGCCCCCACCCTCAGCATGAGGGGCAACAACATGTACCTGTTCGACTCACTCGTCTCCGCGCCGGGCAGCGAGCACGCCGTGGTGATGAAGGGATCCGGGTCGGTGGTGGGCAGCACCATCTCCGGCGGGCGCCTGGCGGTGGGGCCGAACGGAGGAGGCCAGGGCGCCCCGCCACCGGTGGTGAACGCCTCGGTGCTGCAGGGCGGCTACGTGTCGTGGGGGGGACGCGCGGCCATCTACAACTCGGCCATCACCACGCCCCAGCAGGCGAATACGTCCGTCGTGGAGGTGCGTGAGGAGCCCGGGCAGGCGCCGGTGGCCGAGAACTACCCCTACATCGCGCTGTCGAGCATCTGGCAGCGCTCGTGCCGCCCGGCCATCGCCATGTCGCGTCCGGGCGCCGCGGGGCGCCAGGTCGCGGTGCTGCTCGCCGGATCGCTCGTGCGGGTGCAGGCTCCCAACTGCCTGGCCCCCCTCAGCGCGTCCGCTCCCCTTGGCGCCGCCCGCGGAGGCGCCTCCGCGACGATCGTGAACAACCGGTTCTCCGGCGTGCCGGGACCCCTCGACGCCATCACCCTCGGTCTGGATGGGCCAGTGCTCAGCAGCAATTCCGTGGGCGACCCCGGGGTGGAGGGTGGCGTCAACACCCGCGACTGGCCCGGCGGAATGATGCCGTCGGCGGGCTCGCCCCTGCTCAACGCCGCCACCGACGCCTTCTCGGCCTCGGCGGTCGAGGTGGCCCCGCAGTCGCTCTCGTCGTGGCGGTATGGGGAAGCCGGCTTTCGCCCGCAGGGAGGCGCCAACCTGCGCAACCCCGCCCCCGACATCGGCGCGTATGAGCGCCCCGAGCTGCTCGGCGCCATTCCGCCGCCTCCGCCGCCCGGCCCCGGTGGCATCGACATCCAGCCGGGCGGCCCCGACGGCGACCTGGCCCCGGTGGTCAACGGCATGGACGGCGCCATTCCCGCCCCCGGTGCGCCCACCGCCGGCGTGGACACCGGTCAGAGGCTCACGCGGCCCACGTTCGGCGTCACGGCGCGCGTGGGGCTGGTGGTGAGGAAGACCGCACCCGTGGCGGGTCCGGTGCGCGTGCGCGTGCGCACGTTCCAGCCGTCGCGCGTGGTGCTGGTGCTCCGGCGCGACTTCCGCGACAACGACAGGGTGAAGCGCTCGCGCGTGATCGGTCGCCAGGTACTGCGCTTTGCCAAGGCCGGTGTGCGCTGGGTGAACGTGCCGCTCAACTCCGGTGCCCGGCGTGGCCTGGTGAGCATTGCCGCCACCGCGCGCCAGCCGGGCTTCGACCCGGGATCCGACATCGAGTCGCTGCGCCTCGTGGGCGGCGCGCCGGTGACCGTCTCCGCCCCGTCCACGCTGCGCGCGGGCGCGAACCGGCTGACCATCACCACCCGTCGCGCCGGGCGCGTGGTGCTGGTGGCGCGCACCTCCGCGGGTCGCGTGATCGGCAAGACGGCCTTCGTCGCGCGCTCGGCCGGCCGCCGGGTGGTGACCGTCACCCTCGCGCCCGCCGCCCTCGTCACCGGCACCATCACCGTCTCCGCCCGCATCGCGGGGGCGGACGCCGTTACGATCAACCGCCCGGCGGGCTGAGCGGGCGACGAAGGGGAGGCCCGGCAATGACGACACGACGAATGCTCACCGGCCTTGCCGCGGTCGCGGCGCTCATGGGCGTCGGGGCATCCACGGTGATGGCGGTGGAGCCATTCATCCCCGACCAGCAGATCGGGCAGGTGCGCCTGGGGCAGACCATGGCGCAGGTGAAGGCCGAACTGGGGCAGCCGTGGCGCGACGTGATGCGTCGCGTGGGGTCGGTGGAGCAGCACACGATGTCCTTCGGGCGCATCAACCGGAAGTGCCCGCCGAACGGCGCCAGGTGCCCGCGCATCGTGGTGCGCGTGAAGGGCAGCTCGGTGGTGAGCATCCAGAGCCGCAGCACGCGCTACCGCACGGCGGGCGGGGTGGGCGTGGGGTCCACGCGCGCCCAGTTGGAGCAGGCGATCCCCGGCCTCACCTGCGTCGACCAGGGTGCGCGCTACACCTACTGCACCAATGGTGATCGCACCAGCGCTGCCCGCACCGAGGCATGGCTCTCGCCAGGGAGCGGACGGGCCTACCTGATCGGCGTGCGCCGGGCCGCGTAGCCGGACCGGATCACCGGGCCGCGCCGCGTGATGCGCGGCATCATGCGGCCATGCCACTCAGCCGAATCACCGCAGCCGTCGACGGCACCCGCGCAGGCTTCGAGGCCGCGCGGCAGGCGGGGCGCCTCGTGAGCCCGGGGGGCTCCGTGCGCCTCATCGCCGTCGCCGACCCGTACTTCGCCGCCATGAACACCTGGGCCGGCCAGCGCCTGGTGTCGCCCGAGGACGTCGTGAAGAGCGGCGGTGAGCACCTGGCGAAGGAGCGCCTGCTCGAGCGCGCTGCCGAGGCGGTGGCCGACGGCCGCCGGCAGATTCCCAAGGGCGTCGACGTGACCGGCGAGGTGATCGAGGGCGCCACCCGCGACGTGCTCATCGAGGCCTCGCGCGACACCCGCGTGCTGGTGCTGGGAAGCCACGGCGGCGGGCGCGTGAGCGGGCTCGTGCTCTCGAGCACGGCCACCGACATGATCCGCCACGCCGCGTCATCGGTGCTGGTTGCCCGGCCGCCGTTCGACGAGGACGACTTCCCGCGCTCGATCGCTGTCGCGGTGGATGGCTCGGAGCCGTCGCTCTACGCGCTCGAGGTGGCCCGCCAGATCGAGGTCGCGTGCAGCGGGCGACCCGCGATGCGGGTGGTCACCGCCGGGCGCGTGGCCGCCGGTGCCACGGCCCCGGGCCCCTATGGGGACATCCCCGTGGAGCAGCTGCGCGGTCGCGCGCACGACGCCATCGCCCGCGTGGGTGACGGCGTGGACCTCATCGTGCTGGGCGCGCGCGGGCTCAAGGGCGCGAAGGCCCTGGGCAGCGTGTCGGAGCGCGTGGCCCACAAGGCGGCATCCTCGGTTCTGGTCGTCCGCCCGCACGCGTGATCCTGCACACCGAGCAGGGCCTCGCCGTGGGCGGCGTGGTGTGGATGCATCTCACCGACATGCCGGGCGACATCCACCCGTGCGGCGAGGCGGCGTTCCCCCTCGATGGCGACCCCTACGCGCTCATCGCCGAGATCCACGAGAACGGCACGCAGGCGCTTCCGAGCCGCGACCCCGACCCCGAGCGCACCTTCTTCACCATCACGCCCGACGAGCGGGAGCTGCCCACCCTGGCGGTGAGCGCCACGGGGGTGGCGGCGTTGCTTCGGCGGGTGGGCACCGGCCTGCCCGACGTTGAGGCCGGCGTGGCGATCGGCCACCACGCAGAGCCCGAGGCCATCGCCCGCGCATGGGGCCGGTGGCCGTGCGCCCGCGACGCCTGGCGTCGGGCGTTCCGGCAGGCCAAGGACGACCCCGGCACCACCTGCTGGGAGATCATCGCGCCCGGGTGCGCGGTGGCGGTGGTGCAGGCACCCAAGGGCGAGGCGGCGGTGCCCGACCTCGATCGTGGTCCCCTTGACGCGTCGGAGGCGGTGCGGGTGCACCCCTCGCGGGGTGGCTGGTGGCGCGAGTGGGACTACGCCGGCGACGTCATCGACCGCGTGATGGCCATCATCGCCGTGGCTCCCGGCTTCTGGGATGACATCGCCGCCGCGGCGATCCCCGACGACCTCAGCACCATGGCATGGGACCCCTCGCGCCAGGCCATCGCCGGCGTGGTGGGCGGCCTGCCCGTCACCATCACCGCCGACAGCATCCTCGCCTTCGCGGCAGGGGAGGGGCTTACGCCCACCGAGGCCGCCACGCTCATCGTGGCCGCCGAGCTGCAGAAGTTCGTGGGCTGAGCGCCGCGGCGCCCAGCCCCCCTACGCGTAGCGCTCGCGCACGAAGGCGGTGAAGGCCTCGCGCTCGGGCTCGGCCACCGGCCCCGCGCCGTCGCCCGAGGTGAACGCCGCCCGCAGCTCCACGGCCAGGGGGTCCTCCCCGGTCATGAGGTCGTCCACCCGGCCGAGCCACCGGATGTCGGCATCCTGCTGCAGCAGGTGCTTCACCGCGGGAGCCGAGTAGGCAAAAGTGTCCTCGCCGGCGCCTCCGCCGGCCACGATGCGCTGGCCCATGCTGGCCAGCTGGCGGGCGCGGTGGGCGTCCTCCTCATCGGCCGGGTTGACGTTCCACAGCGGGATCTCCATGGCCAGCGCGCTCACGAGCGCATTGGCATCGGCGAACCAGCACATGGCCTCCACGCCCTCGGCCTGCGTGCCGGGAAGCCCCACCACGAGGGCCCCCCACGGGTTGGCCCCGGGATCCGCCACGGCCGCTCTTCCGAGACCGGTGCTCAGGCCCCCCGGGACCGGCTTGCGCTCTGACTCGCCCATCGATCGCTCTCCCTGCGATTGGTGACCGCGTCAGGCTACCGGCCCGGGGGGCCCGGGGCACCTACCGGCGGTGGACCCCCCGACCGCCGGGACCGTGGCCGGGTCGCGCGTTGTCCACGATGCGCTCGGCCTTCTGGGTGAGCTGGGCGTCGGTGCGATCCGGCGCGCCAGCGGGCTTGTTGGCCTTCATGGCCACCACGGCAGCGGTCACCACGGCGTCGCGGGCCACGCCCTTCTGCTGCGCGAGCGTGGCGGGTGAGGTGCCGGCCTTGCGGGCGGCCTTGAGCTCGTCGGGCGTCACGCCGATGGCCTGGGCGATGGCGGCCTCAACGGCGGTCCGCACGGCCTTGCCGGGGCGTGCGTCCTGGCGGGCGGCGCCCTGCGCGCCGCCGTTGTCATGGGCCATGGCGCTCGACAGGCCGATACCGGCTGCACCGGTGGCGAGCATGCT
>SXZC01000048.1 GCA_005788075.1 Actinomycetota bacterium | reverse complement strand
GCGGCCACCACGCGCACGCCGCGCGCCTCGATGGCCGCCACATCCACGACCACCGGCTCCTGCCCCTGCGCGGCGTACTGCGCGAGGGCCGCCGGCTCCAGTTCCCCGGCGTGCACCACCACCACGTCCACGCCGTCAGGCGCCATCTCGAGCACGCGGTCGAGGTGCGTGATGGCGTCCATGCCGTCGGTCTCGCCGGGCTGGGTCATGATGTTGCACACGTAGGCGCGCAGCCCCTTGGCCCCGCACACCGCCTCGGCGATCTCCCCCACCGCCAGGTGCGGGAGCACGCTCGTGAACAGCGATCCCGGGCCGAGGAGGATCAGGTCGGCATCGCAGATCGCGGCGAGCGCATCGGGGTGCGCGGCCGGCTCGGGGTCGAGCCACACGCGGCGGCAGGCGCCCACGCCGGATGCGATCAGCGTCTCGCCGCAGGCCTCGGTGCCGTCCTCGCGCTCGGCCCAGAGCCGCACGTGCTCGAGCGCGCCGGGAATCACCCGCCCGTTCACCTTGAGCACCCGCGAGGCCTCGCGCACGGCCTCATCGAAGGATCCCGTCACCTCGGTGAGCGCCGCGAGGATCAGGTTGCCGAAGGGATGCCCCGACAGGTCACCGTCCGCGAAGCGGTACTGGAACAGCCGGCCCATGAGCGACTCGTCATCCGCCAGCGCCACGAGCACGTTGCGGATGTCGCCCGGGGGAAGCATTCCGAGCTCGCGCCGCAGGCGACCGGACGACCCGCCATCATCCGCCACCCCGACGATGGCCGAGATGTCGAGGTCGCGGCGCTTCAGGCCACGCAGCAGCGACGACAGCCCGGTGCCGCCGCCGAGGGCCACGACGTGCGGCGTGTTCACGCCGACCGCACCTCGGCCGGACGGCGGGAGTCGCGATGGGCGACGGTCACATCAAGTGAGTCCGCGTACCGGGCAGCCAGGGCCTCGGCCACGGTGACGCTGCGGTGGCGGCCCCCCGTGCAGCCGATGGCCACCACCAGGTGGCGCTTGCCCTCGGTTTCGTACATCGGCAGCACGTAGTCGAGCAACGAGAAGAGGCGGTCCATGAACCCCTCGTAGCCGGGATCGGCGGCCACGTACTCCGCCACCGCGGCGTCCTCGCCGGTGAGGGCGGTGAGCTCCGGCACGTAGTGGGGGTTGCGCAGGAACCGGACGTCGAACATGAGGTCGGCCTCGCGCGGCACGCCGTGCTTGAACCCGAACGACGAGAAGGTGAGCCGCATGCGCGGGCGGTGCGCGGGCGCCATCTCCTGGGCCACGGCGTCGCGGAGATCCCAGGGGTTCATCGCGCTGGTGTCGATCACCACGTCGGCGCGGTCGCGCAGGTCGGCGAGCAGCGCGCGCTCCTTCTCGATGCCGCGCAGCACCTCGCCGCCCTCGGCCAGGGGGTGGCGGCGGCGCGTCTCGCGGAAGCGCGAGAGCAGCGCCTCATCCGACGCCTCGAGGAAGAGCATCTGCATGTGGATGTCGGGGATCTGCGCGATGCGGTCGAGCTCGCGGCCGAGCTCGTCGAACCACGCGCCGCCGCGCACGTCGAACACCAGCGCGACGCGCTCGAGGCTGCTGCCCTCGAGCCGGAAGAGGTCGACGAGCGACGGCAGCAGCTGGGGCGGCAGGTTGTCGATGCAGAAGAAGTCGGCGTCCTCGAACGCCCCCATCGCCCCGGACTTCCCGGCCCCCGAGAGGCCGGTGATGATCGTCAGCTCCACCCGTTGCCCGATCCGGCGAGCGTCTCGACCTGGTCGGGACCGCCCGTCTTGTTGAGGTGCTCGTAGATGTCGCGTGCCACCTTCGGCGGCAGCCCCGGCACGGCCTCCATCTCCTCGCGCGTGGCGGCGAGGAAGCGCTCCGGCGATCCGAAGTGTCGCAGGATGGCCCGGCGGCGGGCCGGGCCGATGCCCGGCAGCGAGTCCATCGCGCTCGCGGTCATCCCCTTGCCCCGCCGCCCGCGGTGGTGGCGCAGGGCGAAGCGGTGGGCCTCATCGCGCACCTGCTGCAGCAGCTTGAGGCCCGGGGAGTCCTCCGGCAGCAGTATCGGCTCGGAGCGGCCGGGAACGAAGACCTCCTCCTGCTGCTTGGCCAGGCCGATCATCGGCACGTCGATGCCGGCCTCGCGCATCGCCCGCTGCGCGGCGCCGAGCTGCCCCTTGCCGCCGTCGATCACCACGAGCGACGGCGTGCCGCCGAGGCTGGGGTCGGGATCACCGGCGGCCAGGCGCGCCATGCGCCGGCCGATGGCCTCCTCCATGCGGGCGAAGTCGTCGGGCCCGCCGTCGTAGCGCATGGTGAATGAGCGGTAGTGCTTGCGATCGGGCGCGCCGCCGTTGAGCACCGTCATCGATGCCACCGCATAGGTGGCGCCGAGGTTGGAGATGTCAAAGCACTCGATGCGCATCGGCGGCGCGTCCAGCCCCAGGGCGCGCTGCAGGTCGCCCAGCGCGGCCGTGCGCCGCTCCCGGGTGCGCGCCGCGCGGGCGCGGTCCTGGTCGAGGGCCAGCCGGGCGTTGCGCTCGGCGAGCTCCTGCATGCGGCGCTTCTCCCCGCGCTCGGATGCCCGCACCTCCACGCCGGCCTGGCGGCGCTCGGCGAGCACGGCCTCGATTCCCCGTGTCTCCATGCCGAACGGCACCACCACGAGCGGCGGAATCGCCATGCCGAGCGCGTAGTACTCCATCACGAACTGCTCGAGGATCGTCACGGGGTCGCTCGAGCCCGCGGCATCCACGAAGAACGACTGCCGGTCGCCCAGCACGCCGTCACGCACCTGCAGCACCTGCACGTTCGCGGCCTCGCCGTCGTCGTCCACCGCCACGCCGAGCACGTCGAGCGACTCCGAGGAGTCGCTGCTCATCAGCTGGCGCTCCATCAGGTGGCGCACGGCGTTCAGGCGGTTGCGGAACGTCGCGGCGTCCTCGAAGCGCTGCGCCTGGGCGGCCTCGCGCATCTGGTCCTCGAGCTCCTGCTCGAGACCCCGGTAGCGCCCCGAGAGGAAGGCGATGATCTGGTCGATCAGGTGCCGATAGTCCTGCAGACTGATGTAGTCGACGCATGGCGCCATGCAGCGCTTGATGTGGTAGTCGAGGCACGGGATGCCCGAGGGCCGGCCGGGCTCGGTGCCCTCGCAGGGACGGCTCGGGAAGATCTTGCCGATCAGCGACAGCGTCTCGCGCACCTTCGACGCGCTCGAGAAGGGGCCGAAGTACACCCGGTCGCGGCGGTGGCGCTCGCGCGTGAAGTACACGCGGGGGTAGGCCTCGTCGAGGCTGATGCCGATGTAGGGGTAGCTCTTGTCATCGCGCAGCTTCACGTTGAACGGCGGGCGATGGGTGGTGATGAGGTTGCCCTCGAGGATCAGCGCCTCCTGCTCGCTGTTCACCACGAGCGCCTCCAGTCGCCCGGCGCGCGACACCATCTCCACGATGCGCGGGTGCAGCCCGGCCTTGGGCCCGGGCCGCCCCTCCCCCGCCCCATCGGGCCCGCGCACCGGAGCCTCGAAGTACGAGAACACCCGCTTTCGCAGCGACTTCGCCTTGCCCACGTACATCACGCGGTCGTCGGCGTCGCGGAACAGGTACACGCCCGGCGCGTCGGGGAGCGCGGCGAGCTGATCGCGTAGCGGCTCCGTGCCCATGCGCCCGAGTATATGAGCGCATCAGGGCGTGGCGCGATCCCACGGGCCATGCGCCGGCGGCCCGCGCAGCCCATCAGGCGAGCAGCTCGCCCGCCCTCACCAGCACCACGCCCGAACCCCCGCCCACGAGCGCCGCGCCCTGCCCCGCCAGCGCCATTACCCGGGCCACGTATGCCTGCGTCTCGGCGTAGGGAGGGATTCCGCCGTACCTCCGCACGGCACCCCCGCCGGCGTTGTACGCCGCGAGCGCCAGCGGCACCGAGCCGAACTCGCGGATGCCGCTGGCGATGAGCCGGGCCGAGCCCGGTATCGCCTGCGCCGGGTCGAATGGATCGCGAACGCCCATTCCACGGGCCGTGCCGGGCATGAACTGGGCGATGCCCTGCGCGCCCGCACTGCTCACCGCACCCGGGTCGAAGTCGCTCTCGGCCTTCAGCACGGCCGCGAGAAGGGTCGGGGAGATCGCCGCCGCCGTGGCCGAGCGCATCACGAGATCGCGGTAGCGCGCGGGCACCCACGCCTGCAGCCCGCCCGACTGCGCGCTGGCGGGCAGCGTGGCCCCGGGCTGCCCGGCACCGCAGCCCGGCAGGTATCCCCAGTGCCACTCCTCCCACGAGTACCGCTGGATGAAGCCGAAGGCGCGGGCGTGTCGCACGAGCCACGCGTGCACGCCGCCGCTCACCACCAGGTCGAGCTCGGTGGAGTTGCGATGGCGGCTCCGCCCCGGCGGGGCCACCCACTTGGGATCGGGATGGCGCGCGAAGAGCACGGCCTGCTCGGCATCCGACCGGAACGCGCTGGTGACCACCAGGTCCATGCCCGCGGCGCGGATCGCGCGATCCATCTGGTCGAAGGCCGCCGCCACCGCGGGGCACATCGGCTTGCCATCGCGGTACACGAGCGGCCCGCTGTAGCCGCCTCCCGTGGCCCACCCCACCGGACCATCATCCGGCATGCCCGCCACCGCGGCCACCCCTGCGCGCGCAGTGGCCGTGACCGAGGTGCCGAGCGGGCCGGGGCGCCGCACGCGTACCTCGACCTCCATCGGGATGCGCGCCTGCCCCACGAGCTGCACCCGATCCACCCGCGCGCCGGACCCCTCAGCCGAGTGGGACGCCGCCCGCCGCGCCGCATCGCGAAGCCGGGTGCGGAGGTCCCAAGGGTCGAGCAACGCCGAGGGGATGGCGTCGAGCAGCGCACGGCCCGCCGAGAGGGCGGCGAGGTCCGCCGCCAGGCGCGCCCCGCCCGACGCCACGCGAAGCGCCCCCACCGCGCCCAGCCCCAGCACCACGGCCACCGCGATGGCCGCGAGCGCAAGCACCACGGGCATGGCCTGCCCGCGCTGCGACCTCACGGCACCTGCACCGCGGCGCGCACGCGCACGGGTTCACCGCGCGTGCCGAGGGCTGCCAGCGCAGGCGGGCGGGCCGACCCCGTAACCGTGACCACCTGCCCCGCGGCACCCGTAGCCCCCATGGCCTTCGCGCGCGCTCGGTCCTGGGCCTCGGACGCCGCGGCCAGCACGGACACCATGTGCACGGCCAGCAGCGCCAGCGCCACCAGCAGCGGCAGCAGGGCGATCACCTCGAGCGCCGCCTGGCCCGCCTGGCCAGTCTGGCCCGCCCGGGTCCCAACGACCGCCCGGCGCGCACGCTCCGGCCGCACCGCCCGGCATCTCACCCCGGCACCTCGGCCTCGGCCG
>SXZC01000047.1 GCA_005788075.1 Actinomycetota bacterium | reverse complement strand
TCTGCTCCCAGGTGCACCACCAGCACGTCCGGGGCGAAGGCGCGCACGGCGGGATCCACCACCCTCTCCAGCGCCGCGAGCATGGCCACGTCCCCCGCGAACGGCGGCAGCGGAACATTCACCGTGGTGTCGGGCGTGCCCACCGGCCCGCGCTCGGTCACGTCACCCGTGCCGGGGTAGAAGCCGTACGCGAACTCGTGCACGCTCACCGTGAGCACCCGCGGGTCGTCGTGGAAGATCCACTGCACCCCGTTGCCGTGGTGGGCGTCCAGGTCCACGTAGGCCACGCGCTCGGCGCCGGCATCGAGCAGCCACGCGATGGCCAGCGCGCAGTCGTTGTAGATGCAGAACCCCGACGCCTTGTTGGCGAACGCATGGTGCAGGCCGCTCGGCGCCGGGCAGAATGCCCGTGAGCCGGGGCCGCCCTCCCATACCGCCCGCGCGCCCTGCACCGACGCCCCGCACACATCCGCCGCGGCCTCGTGCATGCCGGCACGCGCGACGGTGTCCTGGCCGGGGACGAATCCCCACTGCGAGGCCTCCATCGACAGCGCCAGCTGCGGCGTGGCCGAGTAGCGGCGCACCGCCGCGATGTACGCGGGGGCGTGCACGCGCGCCAGCCCCTCGTCGCTCATCCCCGGCGGATCGACCACCTGCGTGCCCGGGGCGTGGAGCATGCCCAGCTGCCCGAGGAGGTCCCACGCCAACCCGCGGCGCAGCGGCCGCTCGTCGTCATCCGACGGGTTGTACGCCTGAAGCCGTGGGCTCCACGGGATCGTCACCGACCTGCTCACGCCCGGAGCCTAGGGGCTTGCGACCCCCGGCTCCGGGCGTGAGCGCATCAGGCAGCCTTGCGTACCAGGGCGTAGAGCCCGCGTCCGCCCACCGTGATGCGCAGCGGACCGCGCACCCTCACGCGCGAGACGCTGAACACGGCGTTTCCCGCAGCGTCACTGGTCACCGACCGCACCAGGCGCGACCCGCGGTACACCTTGATGGCCGCCCCGGGATCGCGGGTGACCAGCGTGCAGCGGGTGATGCGGGCCTGCTTGAGGCACGTTGCGCTCGAGCGGCGGAGCGCCGTAGCGGACTGGCCGCCGGCCCCGGATGCGCCGCCGGATGCCGCGCGCGCGGCGATCGTCACCGCTGCGCTCGTGGCCGTGGTGGTGCCATCGGCATTCGTCCCGGTCACCGAGCAGGTGATGGCCTTGCCGGCGTCTGCGTCGGTGGCGGTGTAGCGCGCCAAGGTGGCACCCGGGATTGCCACGCCCGCCCGGTACCACGCGTAGGTGTACGAGCTCGCCGCTGACCACGTTCCCGTGCTGCACGTGAGCTCGCTGCCGGCGCGCGCAGTGCCCGTCACTTGCGGCACGGCCGTGTTGGCCGGGGCGATGCTGGCCACGCGTCGCAGGTCGGTGTTGCCGTTCCGCCCGGGGCGCTGCCCACCGGTGGTCCACAGGGCCCCGCCGGTGAGGCGGGCCAGCCCGGTGTAGGCCCGGTTCGACCGCTCATCGGCCACGGCCACGGTGGAGAGCGTCTCCGCTGCCACGGTGCCGGCGTTGGCAATCGCCGCCGGTCCGGTGATGCGCAGGATGTTGCTCTGGCTCTTCGTGGAGTCACTGCTGCCGGGCGTGACGGCCTCGACCGCCACGAGGTCGCCTCCCGCGGTGATGTCGAGGTCCTGGATGCGCGCGCTCGCGGGCGTGGCCGAGGGCGTGACCGTGAATGTCGCCTCGGCGCTGGACGCCACGGTGAAGCGCGTGACCGTGCTGCTCGCCGACGACGACACGTACACCGTGCCCCCGTCGGCGCTCACGGCCACACCCGTGGCGGTGGGGGCGCTGGTGAGCGTGTGGGAGCTGGCCAGCGATCCGTCGGCGTTCAGTCGCACCAGGTCGACGGTGCCGAAGCCCTGCACGACGGCCCAGTAGCCACCACCCGGTGCCTGCGCGACGTCGTGCAGGGTGGCTGCCGCCAGCGCCACGTCCACCGCGACCAGGTTCGTGAAGGGTGCGTATCCCGCGCCGCCGAGCGTGGCCTGCCGGATGAAGTTGGGCTTGTTCTGGTCCGTGAACAGCACTGATCCGCTGGGCCCGGCACCCGCGCCGGTGACATTGAAGAAGGGCGTGTTGGTGCCCTTCAGCAGCACGCGCTCCGTGGACAGCGTGGCGCGCTCCACCACCTTGGTGATGCTGAACTGCCCGCCCGCCTCATTCGCGGTGATCACATAGCGCTTGGACGGCAGCGCCACGATCCCCTCGGGCTCCTCGCCTGTGGGCCCCACGGCCTGGAACACCGGCGCGGTGGGATCGGCGAGGTTGATCATGCTGAAGGAGAACCCGCGCTCGTTATTGACGAAGGCGTACTCGGTGCCGTCGAATGTGGCCACCTCCATGCCCTCGGGTTCGATGCCCTTCGCGTTCGAGCGGTTGTCCGACACGAAGCCGAAGTCGGCGAGCTGCTTGTCGTACGTATTGGCGGTGTCAGCCACCACGGTGCCGGAGGGGGTCCAGATGGTGTAGCCCCGCGTGCCGCCGACGGGGGTCACGTCGACGTTGTCGGCGTTGGCGCCCTCGCCCTCGTTCGCGGTGATCAGACGCGTGCCGTTGGCGAACCACTTGACGGCGTCAGGGTCGCGGTCCTCGGTCATCGTCGCGCCGAAGACCAGTTGTGGGGTGGCGTCTGCGGTGTTGTCCGCGGCGAACGTCGCCGTTCCGGCGCTCCAGATGTCGTCCCAGGTGCGGGTTGCGAGATCCAGGATTCCCACGCCGTTGTTCTCCTGGAAGGTCACCGCAGCCTTGTTCTGCGGGCTGATGTCCACGAACTCCGGCTGCACATCGGTGTTGTCGGCGATGTCCGGGTCTGCGGGCACGGGCACGTTCGTGGTGGACCACGTGGCGGGGTTGGACGCGCTGATGTCCACCACCTCCACCGAACCGGTGGCCGTGGGGCCGCCCTGCTTGTTGGTGCAGACGTTCCCGGCCAGCGGGGCAAGCCCCTCGCACTCGTTCTCGATCGCAACAGCGGCGTACTGCTTGTTCGGCGACACCGCGATGGAGTCGGGCCAGTCGGCGATTGGCATCTCGCGCACTACCGAGGGCGGGGTCGTCTGCAGGTCGATTACCCAGAGGTAGTCGCGGTTGAGCTCACCTACCTGAGCCGCGGCCAGCGCGTAGCGGTTGCTGATCACCGCAACGGATGAGATGTTGGCCACATCGTCGTCGGTGCCGGCGTCATCCGGCGGCGGGGTGAACCCCTTGCTCACCGGGCTCTCGGGATTGGTGATGTCCCACACGCCCACGCCGATTCCCTGCGTGGCCACCATGGTGTTCTCGTCTGGTGTCACGTCCACGATCTCCGGGGCCGTGGGCGGCACGAACATCGGACGGACATCGAGGTCGAGGACGGCGCTTGCTGCAGCGGGCAGCATGAGCGCCGTGGCGGCGGCGGCGAGGATCGCGCGACGGTTCACCGGCGTGCTCCTTGTGCGAGGTGGGCGAAGTGGGCCGCACCGTAAGGAGCCTCCTGTAACCGCAGTGTGAAGCGTGAAGCCGAGTGAAGAGGTGTTGCGCGCGCGTCACCCGGGGGGTCGCGCGCGCCACATCAGGCGC
>SXZC01000046.1 GCA_005788075.1 Actinomycetota bacterium | reverse complement strand
GACTGGCCGTTGGATCCGGCGCCGATGAGGGTCCACGTGCTGCCGATGGGCACCTCGAACTGCTCCTGCACGCAGGGCGTGCTGCAGCTCACGCCCGACGGCGTGGAGGCCACCGAGCCGCTGCCCGTGGTGGTGATGGTGAGCGTGGTGGTGCCGCAGGTGGTCGACTCCAGCTCGATGACGATCTGCGACGCCGTGCCGTTGGGCGTTCTCATGCACAGCAGCTCGTTCGATGCCACGTGCAGGGGGACGTCGGGGCTGGTGGTGCCCCAGCTCGGCACCAGCTGGCCGAACTGCCACGCCAGCTCGATGATCCCGCGCGGGCTCATCTGCGAGGTGACGGGCAGATACACCGGCTGCCCGGCGTTGGACGTGACCCAGAAGATGCGCACGTTCTGCGATGCACCCGACGACCAGCACGAGGAGCCGGCGCCGAAGTTGACCACCCTCGTGTTGCCGACCTGCACCGGGTTGGGGAAGCCGGCCAGGTCGCCGAGCACCCAGCAGGGCCCGTTGGGCTCTTCATACGCGCTGATGGCGAATGCGTGGCCGCTCGCCGCATTGTTGGTGAACTTGATCGAGAGCGGCGTGGTGGAGCTGCCGGCACTCGCGGTGGCCGCGAAGGCGGCCATGAACAGCAGCAGGAGGGGGATGAGGATGCGGCGCCTCACGGGCGGCACGTTAGCAAGCGCCCGCCGCCGTCAGTGCTCGCGGCGAGGGCGCTGGTCGGTGATGCCGATGTTGAAGTAGCGCCACTCCATGGCGATGTCGCTCACGCCGAAGTGCTCGGCCGCGGCGTCCACGTCCATGCCCTTCGCGGCGGCGTCGCGCACGCGGCCCTCGGGCATGAGCAGCGACGCCGCGAAGTTGTTGGCCTCGCGCTCGAGGGCGGTGTCCACCTTGGCCGACAGGTCGGCCGGGCGGCACATGATGGGCTCGGGGCTCTCGGCGCGGCCCTCGTCGCACTGGCACACCCAGTGGCCGATCTCATGGGCCAGGGTGAAGCGCCGCCGCCCCTGGCTCTCGCGCGCCTCGCGGGCGTTCAGGTAGACGTATCGCGTGTCGGGGATGAGCAGGCCCGACACCTCGATGTCCTCGTGCTCCATCACGAACAGCCCGAGCAGGTCGCAGGCCACGGCGTCCACGGGCACGGGGCCGTCCACCGGGCCGAACCGCTCGGTGAAGCGCGCACGAAGGGCCTCGGCGCGCGGATCCGACTCGCGACGCCCGCCCGGGTTCATCCCGGCCCGCCCGTGAAGAGGTCGTCCACCTCGTCGGGCTCGCCGGGCAGCGCGGCGAGGGCGTGCAGGCTCACCTCGGCACCGGGCTCGGCCCGCGCGAACACCGCCAGGGGCCCGCTCGCGCCACCGGCCTCGGGCCCCTGCAGCAGCAGCGACGACCGGGCCACGCCCATCACCTTGGCCACGGCCTCGAACACCCGGTCGCGGATTCCCGCGAGGGGCAGCTGGCCGGTCTCGAGCTCGTGGTAGTAGACGGCCACCCGCTGCTCGTCGTCCGGCTGCAGGCCGAGTTCCTCGCGCAGGTCGGTGACCACCTGGTCGCGCGTCATGCCCTTGGCCGTGCGCAGCTCGAGCAGCGGCGGCTCGCCCCGCAGCATGGCCTGCACCATCAGCAGGGTCTCGGGTGCGGGGTCGGGCGGGGGCTCGTCGGCGAGCACCAGGCGAATTCGCCGGCCGAGCTCCTCGCGCTCGGCCTCGTCGGCGCGGTCGAGGAACGCCGCGGCGTCCGGGTGCTCGCCCGCCGCGTAGGCCCGGCGGAACTCCTCGGCCAGGGCGTCGATGTCGCTCATGCGTCCCCCTCCACGAGCCACTCGTGGATGCGCTTCTTCGCCCGGTGATGGATCTGGTGCGCGTTGTTGGCCGTGATGCCCATGGCCTCTGCCACCTCCGACAGCTCCAGCCCCTGAAGGTAGTGCATGGTCATGAGGGTGCCCTCGCGATCACCCAGCCGCGCGAACAGGGCCTCCACCACCTCGTCCTGGCCCACCTGGTCGATCTCGGCCTCGGCGCCGGTGTCGAAGGGCTCGTCACCGGGGTGCTCGCCGTAGGGCTGCTCGTGCTCGCGGCGTCCCGCCGCCCCCGACACATACCCGCGGATCGTCCAGTTGGTGATCTGGAAGATCGCCGCGCCGATGGGCAGCCGGTAGCGCTTGCCGGCCCGGATCTCTCGCGTGACGCGCAGGAAGACGTCCTGCCGCACCTCGTCGGCCTCACCGCCGCGCACCTTGCCCGTGGAGCGGATCCAGTGCAGTACCGGCTCCCAGTACGACGCCACAACAGTGTCGAGGTCGTATTCATCACCCGAAAGACTCCGGGGGGAGGGCGCTTCCTTACGCATGGGGGTGTGACATTACGCAACGGCCCGGTACGAAGTGCGCGCCGGATCGCCACCCGTGGGCTTCCCGGCGCGGTGGTCGGGGGTATTCCGGCATCGCCGGGGCTGCGCGCGCACCACGCTCCGTGGTTTCGGGGCGTAGTGTTCAGCAAAGCCCACCCACCGCTCAGGAGCACCCCCAGATGTGCCCTTCCTGGAATCGAGTTGCCGACGAGATCGAGGCCATCGCCTCGGACCGGGTGCTCGCGGCCTCGGGCGAGCCTGACCCGCGTGAGCGGGAGCTGCTCGCCCGCGAGGGGTTGCTGCTGCAGTCGGCAGCCGACGCGGCCCGCGGGGGGCCCGCTGATGGCTGGCTCGTGCACGCCGCCTGCGAGGGCGTGGTGGTGCAGTGCGACCGGCTCGTCATCTGGGGCATGGCCGATACCGCCGAGGGCGACCTGCGTCGCCTGGCGATCGACGCCACCACCGCGCGCCGCTCGCACGAACCGCCCGACCCGTGCGAGGTGCTGCGGGTGGTGCTGGGCCTCCCCCCGCAGGCGGTGCGGGCAGAGGCCCCCGATGGCTGCCCGCGCACTCCGCATCGGCCGGCGCCCCTGCGCGCGGCCTAGCCGCCCGCGGCTACACGCAGAGGTTGGCGCCCTCGACGTCCACGCACATCTGGAAGGGCGAGATCTGCACGCTGCCGCCCACGTTGATGCCCCACGTGCGCCAGCTGCCCCAGCTCCACTTCCACGGCTCGTACCAGGGTGAGGCGTTC
>SXZC01000045.1 GCA_005788075.1 Actinomycetota bacterium | reverse complement strand
GCCTTTGCACGCGTGCCGCGCTTCGCGCCGGCGCGGGCATCGTGGCGGCGTGCGTGCCTGCGGGCGTGCGCGCCGAGGTGGCCATTGGCACGCCGGAGGTGATGGTGACGGGCGTTCCGGGCGACGCCGGCATGTCGGTGGACGCCCTGGACGCCATCATGCACCAGGCCGCGCGCGTCGGCGCCGTGGCGCTGGGTCCGGGGCTGGGCCGCGAGCCGGGCACCACCTCGCTCGTGCGCGCCGTGCTCGCGGGCGTCGCGCTCCCCATGGTGCTCGACGCGGACGGGCTCTGGCACCTGGGCGACGACTTGGCGGCGCTGCGCGAGCGTCCCGCCTCCACGGTGATCACGCCGCATGCGGGGGAGGCCGCGCGCCTGCTCGGCACCACGCGTGATGAGGTGGAGGCGGGGCGCCTCGCCGCCGCCCGTGAGCTGTGCGATCAATCCGGTGCCGTGGCCCTGCTCAAGGGGCCCGGCACGATCATCTGCGCGCCGGGTGCGCTGCCGGTGGTGATCGAGGGCGGCACTTCCGCGCTGTCCACCGCGGGGTCGGGCGACGTGCTCTCGGGCGTCATCGCGGCGCTGCTCGCGCGTGGCATGGACGCCGGCGATGCTGCCACCTGCGCCGCGGCGCTGCACGCCCGCGCGGGCGTGCTGGCCGGCCGTGGCGACGGCACGATCGCGAGCGACATCATCGAGGCGCTGCCCGGGGCCCTGGCCACTGCGGGTGCATCCGGGGGTGCCGCATGAACGAGGCCCGCTCCACTGCGGTGATCGACCTGCAGGCCCTGCGCCACAACGCGGCGCGCCTCGCGCGCGCGGCCGGAGGCGCCGAGCTCATGGCCGTGGTCAAGGCCAACGGGTACGGCCACGGGGCCGTCGACTGCGCATTCGCCGCGCTCGACGGCGGCGCGGGCAGCCTGGCGGTGGCGAGCGTGGAGGAGGCCGAGGAGCTCCGGCTCGGTGGCCTCACCGCGCGCATCCTCATCATGAGCCCCCTGGCGGGGGCGGGCTTCACCCGCGCTCTCGCCGCGGGCTGCGAGGTGGTGGTGGGCGACGGCGATGGGGTGGAGGGCATCACGGCGGCTGCCAGCCCGGACCGCCCTGCCCGCGTGCACGTGGAGGTCGACACCGGCATGGGGCGCCTGGGCGTGGCGCCGGACGACGCCATGCAGCTGGCCGAGGCCGCCGCCGCGGGGGGTGCAGAGGTGGTGGGGCTCATGACGCACTTCGCCACGGCGGATGAGCGCGAGGGTCCCGAGGCCGGCTTCATGCGCGAGCAGCTCGTGCGCTTCCGGCAGCTCATCCCGGCATTCCGGGATCGCTTCCCCGGCATCCAGGTGCATGCGGCCAACAGCGCGGCCACCCTGCGCGACCCGGACGCCGCATTCGACATGGTGCGGTGCGGCATCGCGCTCTACGGCTGCTCGCCCTTCGGCGGGGATCCCTCGGACGACGACCTGGTGCCCGTGATGACCTGGCGCTCGCGCCTCGCCATGGTGAAGGCCTTCACCTCGCGCATGAGCGCGGGCTACGGGCGCACCTGGCGGGCATCGCGCGGCACCTGGGTGGGCATCGTGCCCGTGGGCTATGCCGACGGCTTCTCGCGTGACCTGTCGACCAACGACGAGGTGCTCGTGGGTGGCCGCCGCGTGCCGGTGGTCGGCACGGTCTCCATGGACCTCATCGCGGTCGACCTCGGGCCCGAGGCCGAGGAGCGCGGCGGCGAGGAGGTCGTCATCCTCGGGCGGCAGGGCACCGAGCGCATCACCGCCGAGGAGGTCGCCCGCCGCCGGTCGTCGATCTCGTACGAGGTCACGTGCGCCGTGAGCCCGCGCGTGGCGCGGATCACCACGGGGTGAGCGGCCGGATCGACCCCGCTCCGCTCACCGCCCCGCTCGCGGCGCTCACGGCGCCCGCGTGGGTGGTGGGGGGAGGCCTGCGCGATGCCCTGCTCGGCCGCCCGGTGGCCGACCTCGACGTCATCACCCGGGGCGATGCCGACGCCGAGGCGGCGGCGCTCGCCCGCGCGCATGGCGCTGCGCGCTTTCCGCTCTCGCGCGCGTTTGGCGCGTGGCGCGTGAGCGGGGGAGGACTCGGCTGCCAGGTGGACATCATGCCCGTGCTCGGCGATGGGCTCGAGGACGACCTCTCGCGGCGCGACTTCACGATCAACGCCCTCGCCCTCGAGGTGGGGGGCGACGGCACGGTGATCGACCGCCACGGCGGCCTTGCAGACCTCCAGGCGGGGCGCATGGCCTTGGTGACCCCCGGGGCGCTTGCCGACGACCCGGTGCGCGTGCTGCGCCTCGCGCGCATCGCCGATGCGCTCGGCTTCACGATCGACCCGAACGCTGCCATCGCGGCCCGCGCCGCCGCTCCCGCCCTGGCCGACGTGCCCGGCGAGCGGGCGATGGAGGAGTTCACGCGCATCATCACCTCGGCCGACCCCGGACGCGCGGTCCGCGCCCTCGACGACCTCGGGGGTCTCGGGGGGCTCATCCCCGAACTGGACGACTGCCGTGGCGTTGACCAGAGCGAGTACCACCACCTCGACGTGCTGGGGCACACCTTCGCAGTGCTCGACAACGTAGTGGCCATCGAGCGCGATCCGGAGCAGGTGTTCCGCGGGGATGCCGCCGTGGTGGCCGCATCGCTTGCCGAGCCCCTGGCGGACGACCTCACTCGCGGCGAGGCGCTGCGCCTCACCGCGCTCCTGCACGACATGGCCAAGGCCGAGACGCGCGGGGTGATGGACACCGGGCGCGTCACGTTCATCGGGCACGACCGGCGCGGCGCCGAGATGGCGGAGGCATGGTTCCGGCGCATGAAGACATCCAACCGCCTGCGCGAGTTCGTGGTGCACGGCGTGCGCGACCACCTGGTGCTGGGGTTCATGGTGCACCGGCAGCCGCTCACCCTCGTGCAGTACGACCGCTACCTGCGGCGGGTGGCGCCCGATCCGGTGGAGGCCATCGTGCTCTCGGCCGCCGACCGCATCGCCACGGATGGGCCGCGCACCACGCCCATCCAGATCACGCGCCATCTCGCGCTCGCGCGCGACATGCTGGCCGCGCATGTGGCCATCGCGGCCATCGAGCCCATCCGGCCGCCGCTCGACGGCGCCGAACTGGCCTCGATGCTGGGCCGCGAGCCCGGGCCGTGGCTCGCCGACCTTCTCACGGCCACGCGCGAGGAGCAGCTGATGGGTCGCGTGCATGACGTGCCCACGGCGGAGCGCTTCGCCCGCGCTTGGGCCGCCGACCACCCGCCCAGCGCGTAGCACCCGCCTGCGCGGCGGGTGCGTCACCCCGGAGAGAGGTCTGCTGCGCCGCCCGTAGGGCACCCGTGCCGACCGCCCCTGCGTCTAACGTGCCGCCCGTGGGAATCAACCTGACGAAGATCTACACCCGGCAGGGCGATGGCGGCGACACCCGCCTCGGCGACATGACGCTGGTGCGCAAGGATCACCTTCGGGTGAACGCCTATGGCGAGGTGGACGAGCTGAACGCCCAGGTGGGCGTGGTGCGGCTCTCCGAGCTGCCCGCCGGATGGGACGAGCGCCTCGGCCAGGTGCAGAACGACCTGTTCGACGTCGGCGCTGACCTCGCCGTGCCCGTCGACCCCGAGGCCGAGGAGCAGCGCCTGCGCATCGCCACCGAGCGCGTCGCGTGGCTCGAGAAGTGGTGCGATGAGATCAACGACGACCTCGAGCCCCTCACCAGCTTCGTGCTGCCGGGCGGCACGCCCGCCGCGGCGCAGCTGCACGTGGCCCGCACGGTGTGCCGGCGCGCCGAGCGCGCGGTGGTGATGCTCGCCGACCACGAGCCCACCGGCGCGGTTGGCGAGAACGTCATCGCCTACCTCAACCGTCTCTCCGACCTCTTCTTCATCCTCGCCCGCGGCGCGAACAAGGCCGCCGGCGTGCCCGACGTGCTCTGGGTTCCCGGGGGTGGCGCCTCCGCGTAGGCGTCAGGCGTCGGCGCTGGTGGCGGTGCCACCGCCCGCCCAGGCGGGGTCACGGCGGTTCCACGTGCGGGCGAGGATCACTCCGCCGATCACCACCAGGATGAGCGAGATGATCTGCGCGGCCGTGAGGCCTGCCGCCACCTGCGGGGTGGCGCGCACGAACTCGACGGCGAAGCGCTCGATGCCGATCAGCACGAGGTAGAGGCCGAAGAGCGACCAGGGGGCGGTGAGCCTCCCGCGCATGCGCCAGAGGATCCAGAAGATCACCAGAGCGGCGATGGTCTCGTACACCGGAGTGGGGTGGACGATCTCGGTGGTGGGCACCGTGCCCTCCGGGTAGGCCATGCCCCACGGCAGCGTGGTGACGTCGCCGTAGTCGCCATCGCCCGCCAGCTGGCAGCCGATGCGGCCGATGGCGTATCCGATGGCCAGCGGCGCCGCGACCATGTTGGCGAGGATCCCCAGGGACGCCCTGCGGTAGAGGGCGAGCAGGATGACGCCGATGAAGCCGCCTGCCACGCCGCCGTACCAGACGAGCCCGGCACCGGTGATGAGCGACTCCCCGGGCTCGCCCCAGTGCTCGATCACGTAGTAGATGCGCGCGCCGAGGAATCCGCCGATGCCGGCGGCGAAGGCCACCTCGATGCTGAACGACGGGTTGAGCCCGCGCTGGCGCAGGTCGACCGCGAGGAATACCGCGCCGGCCACGATGGCCAGAGCGGCCATGAGGCCGAACGAGTAGAAGGTGAAGGGCCCGACGGACCCCAGTTCGGGCAGCACGCGGCTAGGCGGTCAGGCGGGGTGCGGCCGGGGGGCCCGTGACAGGGCTCGGAGTCGCGACCTGCTCGGCACGGGCGTCGCTGTTCGCGCGCTCAGGCGCACGCGGCACCCCTTCGTAGCGCCCCGGCGCGGTGCCGCGTACCCGGCGGACGGCCGTGCGCACCACGAGGGCGCTGCCGGAGAGGCCGGTCATGATCGCGGGAATGTTCTGGCACACGACGCACATGGGGTCCTCCGGAGGTCGACAAGGACAGTGTACGCGTGGCCTCGCGATGGGGCGCGCATGGACGTTTCACCTTTTCCGACCGGGCGTCGCCATCCGAAGGCGCCGGGCACCGGCATGGCGCGGTGGGCGCGCAGCAGGTCGTCGCGCTGCGCGGGCAGCACGCGACTCCGGTGCCTAGGGCCTGACGGCCCCGACGTAGTTGCCGCTGCGGCTGGCCATCGAGGTGACCCGCACCACGTCGCCGGTCTGGGGCGCATGCACCATGTTGCCGCCACCGATGTAGATGCCCATGTGGCCGAGGCCCCTGAAGAACACCAGGTCGCCCGGCTGCAGCTGCTCGTAGGGCACCTGCGGGAACTGGCCCCAGATGGCATAGGTGTAGTGCGGCACGCTCTTGCCGATCTGGCGGTACGCGTAGGTGGCCAGGCCCGAGCAGTCGAAGCCCGACGGTGACTCGCCGCCCCACACGTAGGGAACGCCCTGGAACGACAGCGCGATGCGCGCGGCCTCGGCGTTGCCGGCGCCGTCGGGGAGCGGACCGTTGAAGGGCGTGTAACCGGATGACGCCATGGAGCGGGCCTGCGCGGCGCGGCGCGCGCGCTCGTCGGCGATTGCCTGGCGAAGGTCGGCGCGGGCGTTCTCGAGCATGCGACGGCGCTCGGCGAGCAGGGCCTCCACGCGCGCCTTCTCGGCCTCGGCCTTGCGCACCTGCGCCTGCGCCGCGGTGCGGTCCTTCGCGAGCTCGCGGCGCACGCGGATGGTGCGGTCGCGGAAGCGGCGCACCTTGCCCACGACCTGGGCATCCTCGCCGCCGGCGCGCTCGATGGTCTCGAGCTCGCCCATGGCGTCGGTGAGGCTGCCACTCGAGACCAGCACCTCGACGAGGTTGGGCTCGGGACGGCGGTAGAGGGCGTCGAGTCGGTCGCCCAGGATGCGCTGCGATGCCTCGAGGTCGGCGATCGCCCGCTCGAGCGCCTTCTGGTTCTTCACGAGCCTGTCCTTGATGACCGACAGGCGCCAGCGCGCGCCGTTGTAGCGCTCGGCTGCCGCGGACACGCGCTGCTCCACGGCGTTCCGGCGCGCCTTCAGCGCGTTGACCTCGCGCTTCTTCGCCGCCACGGAGGCGGGATCGGCGAGGGCGGGGGTGCTGCCGATGCCCATCGCCAGGGCCCCCACGGCGATGAGGACGGCGAGGGCACGGCGCATGGTTGTGGCATGAGCGGGCCGCACGACCTCCGACCCTTTCACGAATCACCGTGGAGCAGGGAAATCGCGGTTGCAGGTGACACCTCGGTGCATTGCGCGTTGACCCCGTCCGGGCCGATGGCCACAATCGGGGCGTGCGTGGAGGGCGGAAATCCCTGCTGGGAGGCGTCATTGCGGTGGCCGCATGTGGCGCGCTGGTCGCCGCGCCCACGGCGGTGGCCCCGGGGCCCGCCGACCCCTACGCGAAGGCCGTGGGGACCATCGTGCCGGGCGGCGGGGTGGCATCTGCCACCGCAGGTCCCCGGTTTCCGACGCGCACGGCATCCGGGCAACCATCGGGCGCCGTGGCGAGCGGCGGCACGGTGGCGGTGCGGGCCACCGCGGGGCCGCGGGGCGCGGGGCAGCTGGCGGCCGCCACTGCCGATGCCCGCGAGGTGTCGCTGCTCGGCGGCCGCGTGGTCATCAACTCCATGCGCCTCGCCGTGCGGTCGGATACCGCCGGCGCCACCACCACGGCGGGCGTCACCGAATGGTCCGCCGACATCACCGTGCTCGGCCAGCCCGTGGACGAGGCCCCCGGGGCGCAGATGGACATCCCCGGCGTGGGCACGATGGTGATGATGGAGCGCCTCGTGACGGGCGGCGCCGTCACGGCCAATGGGGTGCGCATCGAGGTGACCGACCCGGCCACCGGGCTCGCGCCCGGCACGCAGGTGGTGGTGGGGCGCGTGGAGGCCACCACGGGAGGCGCGGTGCCCGACTCGCCGTCACCCGATCCGGGAAGCGCGCCCTCCGCACCGGGCGCCGCCACGCCGTCGGCAGATGGAGTGGCACCCGCGCCGGCTACGGGCAGCCCGCTTCCCACCGCGCCCGCCGCCCCCGCCACCGGAGCCACGGGCGGCGCGGCACCGGGCTACGCCACCCCCGGGTCCATCGCTGCGGCACCGACCCTGGGGCTGCCCCGCCGCGATCCCGGCGCCGTGATGGGCGTGGCGTCCACCCAGGGCTATGCCTTCCCCGTGCTGGGGGATGGCGTGGGCTTCAGCGACGACTACGGCGCGCCGCGCGCCGGCACGGGATGGCACCAGGGCACCGATCTCTTCGCCCCCATGGGCACGCCGATCGTCGCCGTGGCCGCCGGCACGCTCTCGAAGGTGGGGGTGAACAACCTGGGCGGCAACCGGCTCTGGCTCACCGACGACGCCGGCAACGAGTTCTACTACGCGCACCTCTCGGCCTATGCGCCGGGCGTGACCGACGGCGTGCGCGTGCGGGCAGGCCAGGTGATCGCCTTCCTCGGCAATACCGGCCAGGCCATCACCACGCCGCCGCACCTGCACTTCGAGATCCATCCCGGGGGCGGCAACAGCGTGAACCCCTATCCGTACCTGGTCGCATGGGCGCGCAACGCCCCGGTGCCGCAGGCGTTCGTGGCCGCCACGCAGGCCACGGGCCACGTTCCGGCAGCCGGTGTGCTGCTGCTGGGCGCCGATCCCATCGAGGACACCCCCGGACGGGCCTCGCCCGACGGCGTGGCGGTGCCCGTCAGGTAGCCGTCGCGTCGGGAGGGGTGAGCACCCGGATCGACGCGGGGGCGCCCCGCGCGAGTCGTCGGTGGAGCGTGATCACCGGCTCATCGAGGGCCTCGGCGAGCGCGAGGTAACCGGCGTCGTACGCGCTCACCGACTCGGCGAGTTCGCGCGTCCGTTCGAGCAGCCCGTGGAGCGGAAAGCGATCGATGGGGAGCTCGTCGATCAGCCGGGTGGCCTCCGCTGCGCGTTCGCGGGTGATGGCTCCGCCACGCATGAGTCCCGTGATGGCGGCGACCCCCTCGGAGTCAGCGAGGTGCAGCGTGCATCCACCGGCGATCCAGCCCGCCACCCATTCCGCGTGCGGTCCGCGCCGCACCAGCTCCACGAGCGCGGATGAGTCGAGGACGCTCACGCAGCGCGTCGGGCGCGGCGCACGAGCTCATCGGACGTCAGCGGGGACTCCATCGGCTCGGTTTGGCGCAGCCGCCCGAGCCACTCATCCACGGATGGTCGGGACGCCATGCGGGCGAGTTCCCCGCGCAGGTACTCCGAGAGGCTCATGCCCTGCGCCCGTGCCCGTGCCGCGAGGACCCCGTGGACGTCGTCTGCAACGTCCCTGACCTGGATGATGCGCGCCATGCCCCGACCCTAGCATGCAGTCTGCATCCACTTGCGCACGCCGGTGGCGACGCTCGCGCGCGGGCGTCGCAACGGCCGCACGCGGTGGACCCGCGGAGTCCGCCTAGGCGGTGGCCTCGCCCCTGCCCCGGCGGCCGCGGCGGCCGCGCGGCTGCACCACCGAGTTGAGCTGCTCCTCGGTGAACGGGCCCACCGCCACGCCGTCCGCGGCGAAGCGGTAGAGCGCGACGGCCAGCACCTGCGAGAGGGTGGCCGAGAGGATCGACCCGATGAGGATCGCCAGCGCGCCGAGCGTGATGAGCACGATGCCCACCGCGCCGGGCAGCAGGGCGATGCCGAAGAACACCGCGACGATGCCCGGGAGGATCCCGAAGAGCGCGATGACGCCGGTGGTGACGCCGAGGCCCACCACCTGCTGGCCCCAGCGCTGGCGGAAGAGGCCCGACGAGCGCCGGAGCGTCTGCCATGGACCCGTGCCCTCGAACGTGATGACCGGGACGGCCAGGAAGGTGACGAGCGCCCAGGCGAGGCCTCCGAGCGCGGCGACGACCGCGCCGCCCACGCCCTGGAACCGTGCCTCGATGGCGCGGATGATCAGGTTCACGGTGGTGGTGACCGCAGCCCAGCCCGCGATCTGCGGGATGCGCTGGCGCGCGGCGGCGATGCCCTCGCGCACGGTGGTGTCCTCGCCCTGCAGCGACCGGTTGGCGCATGAGGCCAGGGCGACGGAGAAGAAGATGCCCACGAAGGCCGCGAGGTACGCGGCGATGACGAACAGCACGATGCCGATCCAGCCGCCGGCACCCATCGACTCGTCCGACACCAGGAAGAGCCCGGGGATCACGAAGGCCGCGGTGAGCGCCACGGCCGAGATGGCCCCGAGCACGGGGAACACGGCGAGCGACTTGTCGGACACGATCGTGCGCCAGCTGATGCCGGCGAGCTCGAGCCCCTGGCGGAATCTGCTCATCTCACACTCCGAAGGAATCGCCGCATGAGCAGGTGCTCGTGGCGTTGGGGTTCTTGATCACGAAGCCGCGTCGCATGAGCGACGTGGTGTAGTCGATGATCGATCCGCTCACGTAGATGGCGCTCTTGAGGTCGAGGAATACCGTGACGCCGTTGCTCTCGATCACGCGCTCCGACGGGTCGGCCACCGTGCCCTCGGGCACGAGGTCGATGGAGTACTCGAGGCCCGAGCAGCCGCCGGCGTGGATGCGCAGGCGCACGGCGTGGGCCATGCCCTCTCGGTCGGCGCAGTCGCGGATGTAGGCGGCCGCGGCGTCGGTGACCTCGAGCCCGGCACCGGCGCCCTGCTGCTGCGCCTCGCGGGCGGCACGGGCGCGCTCGCGCGCAGCAGCCTTCTTCTCCTCGAGGGTGAGCGGGCGGTCCGGGGCCTGCGCGGTCGACTCAGCCATATCCCATGACCTTCATCATCAGCTTGCCGTCGTCGGTCATCTTGTCGGGGCCCCACGGGGGATCCCACACCCAGTTGACGTCCACGGCCGTCACGCCGTCCAGCGGCTCCACGAACTTGCGCACGTCGGCGATGATCTGGTCGGTGAGCGGGCAGCCCATCGAGGTGAGGGTCATGTCGAGGTCCACCTTGCCCGTGGACTCGTCGAGGCGCACCTCGTAGAGCAGGCCGAGGTCGACCACGTTGATGCCCAGCTCGGGGTCGTCCACCTGCTTCATCGCCTCGCGGATGTCGTCCTGGTTCACCATGGTCAGCCTCCCGTAGCGACGGTCTCACGATAGTCGGCGATGCAGTCGCGCAGCGCCAGCCAGGAGAGCAGCGCGCACTTCACGCGCACGGGGTACCTGGCTACCCCCTCGAGCGCGATGGCGTCCCCGAGCAGGTCCTCGTCGGGCTCGGCCTCGCCGTGCATCATCAGGCGGAAGTGCTCCACCAGATCAAGCGCCTCGTCGAGGTCTTTGCCCTCGGCCACCTCCGTCAGCATGGACGCCGCGGCCTGGGAGATGGAGCAGCCGTCGCCATCGGCGCGGATCTCGACGATGCGGCCGTCCACCACGAGGATGTCCAGGTAGCACTCGTCCCCGCACACGGGGTTGTGCTCGTGCACCGACGCCGACGCCCCTTCGATGCGCCCCCTGCCGCGCCGGTTGCGGTAGTGATCGAGGATCAGCTGCTGGTAGAGGTCGTCGAGTCCGCCCATCAGGCCGCCCCGAACCACTCCCGGCACTCGATGAGGGCATCGCGCAGGGCCAGGATGTCGTCGTCCGTGGTGTAGAGGTAGGCGCTGGCGCGCGCGGTGCTCTGCACCCCCATGTGGCGCATGAGGGGCTTCGTGCAGTGGTGCCCGGCACGCACGCACACGCCCTTGCTGTCGAGGAACTGCCCGATGTCGTGCGGGTGCACGCCGTCGAGGCTGAAGCTCATCGACGCCCCGCGCCGCTCCACGTCGCGCGGGCCGTAGAGGGTGAGGCCCGGCACCTCGTCGAGGGCATCGAGCATCTGCCGCGCGACCTCCTTCTCGTGCGCGCGGATGTTCTCGAGGCCCACCTCCTCGAGGAACGCCACGGCCTCGCCAAGCCCCACGGCCTCCGCGATTGGCGGCGTGCCGGCCTCGAACTTCCACGGGATGTCGTTCCAGGACGAGCCCTCGGTGGTGACGTCGGAGATCATCTCGCCGCCGCCGAGGAAGGGCTCCATGGCCTCGAGGCGCTCCGGCGCAGCGGCCAGCACACCAATGCCGGTGGGCCCGCCCCTCTTGTGGCCGGTGAAGGCGAGGAAGTCGCTGCCGATGGCCGCGGCGTCCACGGGCATGTGGGGAACGCTCTGCGTGGCGTCCACCATCGTGAGGGCGCCGGCGTCGTGGGCCATCGCCACGATCTCCTCCACCGGGTTGATCGTGCCGAGGGTGTTGGACACGTGCACCACGGCAACCATGCGCGTGCGCGGGCCGATCATCCCCCGCATGGCGTCCATGTCGAGCTCGCCGCCCGGGGTGACGGGGCAGAAGCGCACGGTGGCGCCCGTGATGCCGGCGACGATCTGCCACGGCACCGTGTTGGAGTGGTGCTCCATGAGCGTGACGAGCACCTCGTCGCCCTCGCCGAGCTCGCGGATGCCCCACGCCCACGCCACCAGGTTGATGGCCTCGGTGGCGTTCTTGGTGAACACCGTGGCCTCGCGGGGGTGGTTCACGAGCCGCGCCACGGCATCGCGCCCGGCCTCGAAGCGCTCGGTGGCCTCCGCCGCCATCTCGTACACCCCGCGGTGCACGTTGGCGTTGGTCTCGCGGTAGTAGGCGTCCATCGCATCGAGCACCCGCTGGGGCTTCTGCGACGTCGCCGCCGAGTCGAGGTAGTGCACCTCACCGCCGCCGGGGCGGGGAGAGGCCAGGATGGGGAACTCCGCGCGAAGGGCCCGCGCGTCGAGCGTGTGCTGTGCGGAGTTCCCCATGCGGCTCCTAGCGGGGCGTCGTGGCCGGCTCTGCCGACCCGAAGCTCACGTAGCCCTCCTGCTCCAGCTGCTCGGCCAGCTCCGGACCGCCGGTCTTGGCGATGCGGCCATCGAACATCACGTGCACCACGTCGGGCTTGATGTAGTTCAGGATGCGCGTGTAGTGGGTGATGATGAGCACCCCGAGGTCGGGACCGCGCTGGGCATTGACGCCCTCCGATACGGTGCGCAGGGCATCCACGTCAAGGCCCGAGTCGGTCTCGTCGAGCACCGCGAACTTGGGCTCGAGCAGCGCCATCTGCAGGATC
>SXZC01000044.1 GCA_005788075.1 Actinomycetota bacterium | reverse complement strand
GCTGGCGCGGGAGTACCAGTGGGTGCAGTACTTCATCGTGCTGGCCACCGCGTTCATCCTGGCCTTCATGCTCATCCTCATCGGCGCCTTCAGCAAGCCGTTCACCGGCCAGGACCCGCTCCCGGTGGTCTCCCCCGCCGTGATGGAGGAGGCCCTCGTGAGCATGGGCGAGTACGTGAACGACAACCCCCGGGTGATGCGGTCCTGCAGGACCACCAACCCCACGGGCAGGGGCTAGCAGCCCACCCCTAGCCCTGCTCCGCCCTGCCCCCAAGGTGCTCGGCGAAGAACCCCTCCATCGCCCGGTAGGCGCGCATGCGGTTCTCGGGCTTGGCGAACCCGTGCCCCTCGTCATCGGCCACGATGTACTCCACATCCACGCCGCGCTCGGTAAGGGCCTCGACGATCTGGTCGCTCTCGTGCTTGGTCACGCGGGGATCGTTCGCGCCCTGGATCACCATGAGCGGGGTGACGATCTGGTCCACGCGCGAGAGCGGCGAGCGCGCCCACATGTCCTCGCGCTCGGCCTCCACCTCGGGGTCGCCCACGAACCGGAACCACGTGCTCTTGAGGAACGGGCGCCAGTACTCCGGGAACGACCGGATGAGGGTCACCAGGTTGGACGGTCCCACGAAGCTCACCGCCGCGCGGAAGCGGTCGGGGGTGAAGGTGACGCCCACCAGCGTGGCGTAGCCGCCGTACGACCCGCCGTAGATGCCGATGCGGTCGGGGTCGGCGATGCCCTCGGCCACCGCCCAGTCGACGGCGTCCATGAGGTCGTCGTGCATCTTGCCGGCGAACTCCCGCTCGGCTGCGTGCATGAAGTGCTTGCCGAAGCCCGTGGAGCCGCGGTAGTTCACCTGCAGCACGGCGTATCCGCGATTGGCGAGGAACTGCGCCACGCCGTCGTAGCCCCAGGCGTCGCGGCTCCAGGGGCCGCCGTGCACGTAGAGCACCATGGGCAGCCCGGTGGGCTCCACCCCGCGCGGCAGCGTGAGGTAGCAGTACATCGTGAGCCCGTCGCGGCTGGTGATCTGCACGGGCGTCATGGGCGCGAGCTCGTCGGGCGAGAGCCACGGCCGCGGGCGGAAGAGGAACTCGCTCTCCCCGGTCTCGCGGTTGAACAGATACGTGGCGCCGGGGTCCACGTCGCTGTCGAAGGCGATGGTCCACATGGTCTCGTCGGCGTCGCTGCCGGTGATGCGCGGGTCGCCGTCGGCGATCTGGCTCACCTTCTCGAAGTCGCGGGCGAAGCGCTCGTCGAAGGCGTGCACCACCAGGCGGTCGCGTAGGTAGGCCGCGCCCAGCAGCGTGCGGTCCTTGTCGCTCACGATGGGCATGCCGAGGTCGGCCACCTCGTCCTCGTCGATCACCGTCTGCTCGCCGGTGGCGACGTCGATGGCGACAAGGCGCGAGCGGTCGCTGTCGCGTGCGCTGCCCACCCACATCACGTCGCCGTCGGCATCGAAGCCGTAGGGCTGGCCGCCGTCCTCGTTGTCGAACTCCGCGAGCACGCGGAAGTCGTCGGCCTCGCTGTCGCGCACCAGCAGCTGGTAGTCGCCCTCGGGGGTCTGCGCGTATGCCCCGCGCACCTGCCCGTCGCGGTCGGCCACCCAGCCGATGATGTTGCCGGGGTTGGTGGCGATCAGCGTGAGGTCGCCCGTGGCGAGATTGAGCCGCTCCACGTCGAACACGCCCCGGTCGCGCCGGTTGGTGCTCACGATGATCTGCCCCGGCGTGGCCCGGGGCACCGACACGATGCTGGCGCGCACGCCGTCGAACGGCGTGAGGTCGCGCGCGGTGCCGTCACCGGGAACATCGACCACCATCACGTGGTGGTTCTCATCCCCGCCCTGGTCCTTGCTGTAGAGGATGTGCTTCGAGTCGCGCGTCCACGAGTAGCCCATCACCCCGCGGTCGGTGTCGCGGGTCACCGGAACCGCCTCGCCGCCCTCGATGGGCCGTACCCACACGTTCAGCAGGCCGTCCAGCGGCGCGAGCCAGGAGATCATGGTGCCGTCGGGTGACGGCTTGGCCAGTGCGCGCTCGGGGTTGTCGAAGAACTCGCCGAGCGGGATAAGGCGGGGCTGTGTCATGCGGGGAAGATTGGCACCCGGCGCTGCGCATTTCGGCACGATCGGTATGCCCTACGCGCGGTCCATGTCCATACGTTCGGCCACGTGCCACCGACGTATCGAGATGTTCGCCAAACCCTCCGCGCTGCGGGATGGACACCGACGAGACAGCGTGGTTCCCATGAGGTGTGGGTCAGCCCGGGAGGTCGATCACGCGTGACCGTTGCGGGCAAGGACTCCACTACAGTCAAGCGCGGGACCCTTGCAGCGATCCGCCGGCAGACGGGATTGGAGGATCTTCGGTGAAGGAATACCTGGTCATTTACGAGCAGGGCGACGACGGCACGTGGGGCGCGTACTGCCTAGACCTCCCCGTCTACGCCGGCGCTGACACCCGTGAGGAGACCGCCGCGCTGATGCGCGAGGCGCTTGCCGGACACATCGAGGCGCTGCGTGAGGCCGGTATGGAAGTTCCCGAGCCCATGCACCAGGCCGAGTTCATCGCCGCCTAGCCGCCGAGCCCGTACCGCCGCTGCTCAACGCCTGAGGGGAACGCCCGCGACTCCTCGAGCCGCAGCAGCGCCCACTGCTCCTCCCCCGCAAGCAGGGGGATGCCCTCCCCCAGGTCCACCGGGATGACGGTGACCACGAACTCATCGATGAGCCCGGCGGCGAGCAGCTGCTGGATGAGCCTGCCGCCGTCCACATAGACGTCGCCCTCGCCCGCGGCCGCCCGCGCCTCGGCGAGCATCTCCTCCGCCGACCCGGACACCGCCCGCACGGTGGGCTCGATGGGATCGAGCGGCCGCGTGGTGGCGACCAGCACCGGGGTGTCGCCGTAGGGCCACCCGGTGCCGAAGCCCTCCACCACGTCGTAGGTGCGGCGCCCCATGAGCATCGCCCCCACGCCGGCCATGAAGGCCTCGTAGCCGTAGTCCTCGCCGGCATGCCCGTCGGGCAGCCACGAGAGATCATCATCGGGGCCGGCGATGAAGCCGTCACGGGACATCGCAATGAACACGCGGATCATGCGCGCCACTCTGTCACGACTGGCTACAACGAAACGGCCCCCGGGGATTCCCCCGGGGGCCGCTCGCAGCACTTCAACCTGTGAGGCGCTCTACTTGATCTTGATGACCGACTCGCTCTGGGCG
>SXZC01000043.1 GCA_005788075.1 Actinomycetota bacterium | reverse complement strand
TCGCGGAGATGCTCGTGGTGAGCGTGCGCACGGTCGAGAGCCACCGCGCCCACGTGATGACCAAGCTGCGCGCGGAGTCGCGCGCGGCGATGGTGCGCCATGCGCTGGCGGCGGGCCTGCTGGACGACGAGCGCGGCGGCGAATGAGCCTGTACGCGCGGGTGCGCGACCTCCCGGTGGTGATCGACGGCGCGCGCCTCGAGCGGCTCGAGCTGCCGGTGTCACCGGAGTTCGCGCGGGTCACCACCGTGGTGCAGGTCGAGGGCGCGGGGCACGAGGGCATCGGCGAGGACGTCACCTACGAGGCCGACGAGGCCACGGAGTTCCAGCAGGCCGGGCCACCGAATCTCACGGGCGAGTGGACCATCCACTCCCTGTCGGAGGCGCTCGGCGCGATGGACCTCTTCCCCACCCCGCCCGCGTGGCCGCCCAGCCGCGGCTATCGGCGCTGGGCCTTCGAGAGCGCGGCCCTCGACCTGGCCCTGCGCCAGGCCGGGGAGCCCCTGTGGCGCGTGCTGGGCATCGACCCGAAGCCGGTGGAGTTCGTGATCTCCACCGGGCTCGGCGAGCCGCCCGACCCCGGCCGCGTGCTGGCCTGGGCCGAGGCCGCGCCGGGCATCGGCTTCAAGGTGGACGCCACGCCATCCTGGACGCGCGACGTGGCGCGCGCGCTGGCCGAGGGCGCCACCATCGAGGCCGTCGACCTCAAGGGGCACTACTCCGGCACCATCGTCGACCCGGGCGCCGACCCCTCGCTCTACGCGATGGTGGCCGAGGAGTTCCCGGACGCCTGGCTGGAGGACCCTCGCGTCGACGACCGCACGCGCATCGCCCTGGCCGGCGCCGAGGACCGGGTCACGTGGGATGCCCCGCTGCACGAGGCCGCGGACATCGACGCCTTCCCAATCCGCCCGCGCGCCGTGAACGTGAAGCCATCGCGGGTGGGATCGCTCGAGCGGCTGCTCGAGTTGTACGACCACATCCGCGAGCACGGCCTCGGCGCCTATGGCGGGGGCCAGTACGAACTCGGGCCCGGGCGCGGGCAGATCCAGTACCTGGCGTCGCTCTTCCACCCCGACGCCCCGAACGACACCTCGCCCGTGGAATACCACTCGCCGCCGCGCACGGGACTGCCGACGAGCCCGCTCGCGCCCGCGCCATCGGCAACGGGCTTCCGCTGGCACCCGGCAACGGCCGGGGACCCGACGGGCTAGGAGGCGGCGCCCGCCGTCTCGACCAGGTCGCGCGCCGCGATGAGGCGATCCCACGCGGCCTGCTCGGCGCGAAGGTGCTCGTCCTCGCTCGCGTAGAGGTGCGCTCCCCGCGATACGCGCAGGTAATCGGCCATTGCGCGCTCGAGTTCCTCATCGGGACTCATCTGGCGCCGTGTGGGAACTTCGCTGCTCACCACGTCACCTCCTGACCGTTCGAGCACACCGTAGCGCGCACTACGGGGGCATGCCCACCCCGGGGTTCCACTCCGCAACGCCGTCTCGCAACGTGGTCCGTGGCGCCGGGTAGCATCCGCCCATCGCCGAGGCCGCCACAACCGACGACGCGGGGGTTATTTCCCGCGACCCCCAGCGCTGGCGCGGTGCCCTCTCGCTGATCCTGCTCATCCTCTCGGTGCTGTGCCTGGTGCTGGGCAGCCTCTTCGTGTGGATGCGCGCCACGGCCTTCACCCCCGACGGCTACGTGGCCAAGGCGCTCACCGTGGAGGGCGAGGCCCTGCTCGCCGAGAAGGTCAGCAGCTACGTGAAGAGCGAGATCCTGCCCGCGGATCGCGCCACGGAGATCGCCCAGCGCGTCGTTGATCCGCTGCCCATCGGCACGAAGGAGAAGAGCCTCCTGGCCGCCGCCCTCGGTGCGACGGTGAGCAACCAGGTGGCCAACGCCGTGCAGAACTACCTGGAGTCGGGCGCGGGCCAGCAGGTGGCCGAGGCCCTCTCGAGTCGCCTGAGCGAGGAGATCGTCAAGCTCGTCGACAACGGCAGCGGTGTCTTCGAGTTCGATGGCGACGCCATCGTGCTCAACACGCAGCCCATCGCGCAGGGCGCGAGGGCGAAGGCCGAGGACCTGCTCGGGCCACTCGCGCGCTTCCTGCCGCCGCCGCCCGAGTCGTACAAGAACATCGTGCTGGTGGAGGGCGACTACGTCGTCACGATCCAGAAGGCGATCAACCTGATCTGGCTCATGTCGTGGCTGCTGCCGCTGCTCTTCGTGGTGCTGCTGGCGGCGGGCCTCTTCGCCGCGCGCCAGCGCAGGCCGGCGGCGTTCCGCACGATGATCGCCATCATCGTCGGGGTGGCCATCGCGGTCATCGCCATCCGCATCGCGCGCTCGGTGATCACCAACCTCATCCAGGAGGGCCCGCAGCAGGACGTCGTGGGCGCGATCCTCTCGGCCGCCACCGTGGAGCTGGTCGACCAGACGCTGGTCATCGTCCTCATCACCGCGATCGTGGGCTTCGTGCTCTGGCTGTTCGGCCCCGACACGCCGGCGCGCTATGCGCGGGGCTGGCTGGCCGACCGTGGGCGTGACCTCGTCGCGGGTGAGCGCAGCGACGCCGGGCGCATCACGGAGTTCGCGCGGCGCTACCGGGCGTTCCTCGACATCGGCGGCGTGGTGCTCACGATCATCGCGCTGCTCCTGGTGCCAAGCCTCTCCGGCTTCACCTGGGTGCTCGCGCTCGTCGCGCTGGGTATCTGGCTGCTGCTCGTCGAGTACGCCGCGTGCGCGAAGTGGATGCAGGCCATCGCCAGGTGGATCCACGGCCTGCGGCACACGCCCACGGCGGGCTGATCTGGCGCAGGCCCCGGCGCTCCGTCGCGTGCGCCGATAGGCGAACACATGTTCGCTAGAGTGAACCCCGCATGGGGGACTCCGTCGACGACATCATCCGCGTGGCCGCGCTCACGATGAGCGAGGACCAGGCGGATCGCCTGATCGGCTGGATCGCCCTGCGAACGGGCCGCAGCAAGGCGCTGGCCACCGGCGACGACACCCTCGCGCGCCTGCGGCACGTGGCCGAGAACTGGCTCGATGACGACCAGAGGCGGCGGCTGGCCGGGTGGATCGCCCGCAAGGTGGCGCTGGACGAGGACCCGGTGCCGGAGTCGCCGGGCGCGGCGCGGCGGGCGCGCGGGGGGTCTGGCACGCTGCCCGCATGACCGGCATCGACACGCCGCTCACGCGCCTGCTGGGCATCCCACGCCCCATTCTGCTCGCCGGCATGGCGGGCGGACCCACCACCCCCGAGCTCGTGGCGGCCGTCTCGCGCGTCGGGGGCCTCGGCGTGTTCGGCCTGGCCGGCATGAGCACCGATGCCACGCGCGACGCCGTGAGCCGGGCGGTGGCCATGGCCGACGGCGCGCCCGTGGGCGTGAACGTGTTGATCTCCCCCGCCGTGCCGCGCCCGGGAGCCGACCCGGAGGCCGTTGACCGCGTGCTCGCACCGATGCGCGAGGAGATGGCCCTGCCCCACCCCCCACCGCAGGGAACGGCGCCGCCCACGCCGCTCGAGCTGGTGCAGGCCGGGCTCGAGGCCGGCGCCCGCGTGGTGGCCACGGGCCTCGGCGACCCCGCGGTGGTGGCAGGCGCCGCGCGTGATGCCGGCGCGCCGCTGGTGGCCATGGTGAGCACGGTGGACGATGCGCGCCGCGTGGTGGATGCCGGCGCCGACGTGGTGGTGGCGCAGGGCGCCGAGGCGGGAGGCCACCGATCGAACTTCGCGGTGCCCGACGACCGCGAGGTGCCGTTGGTGGGGACCATGGCGCTCGTGCGCCAGGTGGTGCGCGCCGTGGACGTGCCGGTGGTGGCCACCGGGGGCATCATGGATGGCGCGGGGCTCGCGGCGGCGCTGGCGCTGGGCGCGAGCGGCGCGCAGCTGGGCACGGCCCTGCTGGTGGC
>SXZC01000042.1 GCA_005788075.1 Actinomycetota bacterium | reverse complement strand
GCCACGTGGCGGATGAGCGAGGGCAGGTCGGCGCCGCGGGTGTCCTTGGCCACGTAGCCGTGCGCGCCGTTGGCGAGCGCCTGCTTGACGTGCGATGCGTCGGACACGCCCGAGAGGGCGATGATCGCCGTGGACGGGTGTCGCCCGCTGACGGCGGTGAGGCTGTCGAGCCCGTCGCCCGCGCCCCCCCACGGCTCAATGATGATCACGTCCACGGGCGTGCGCTCGAGCGCGTGCAGCAGCTGTTCCGCCGTGGTGGCGCGCACCACCACGTCAAAGCCGCCCGAGGCATCGAGCGCCTGCGCGACGCCGTCCACGAACAGCGGGTGATCGTCGTAGATCGCCACGCGCAGCGGCTGCCCCTGGGCTCCGCCACTCCCATCGAAGGTCGCGGCTCCCGGCCGATCGACCTGGCCCTTCACAAGCATCGTCGCCATGACTACCCCCCAATCCGTGGCGGCATTCCCCTCACCGCCCTAACGGCCTGTCCCCGCAGGCCTGGGAGGACTTGTAAACCCCCGGTATGTCGTCCTCGTTGTAATTGCGTATCGGAGTTGTCTCGCTCAGCGAGACCTTTCCAATTCCTTACTCAACTTCGTCCGTCTGGGTAGGTCCGGGCGTGGTTGGTGCCCGCGGGAGGGCCAGCCGGAAGCCCACGCCACGCACCGTCTCGATGATGCCGGGGGCGCCGTCGCCGTCCCCGATCTTCCTGCGCAGCCGCGACATGTGGATGCCCCGGAGTGCTCGTCGCCCGACCACTCCGGCCCGCGGGTGCGATCGAGCAGCATGCGGCGGGTCAGCACTTGGTGCGGCATCGCGAGCAGCGCCGCCAGCAGGTCGAACTCCGACTTCGTGAGGTCCACCACGGCGCCGTCGCGGGTCACCGTGTGCCGCTCCAGGTCGATGGCGAGCGGGCCCCACTCGATCTGCGACGAGCCCGCCATGGCGGTGAGCGCCGCGCCCCGGCGCACAGCCGTGCCGACCCGGGCGTGCAGGTCGCCCGGGCTGTAGGGCTTGGTGACGTAGTCGTCCGCGCCGCGGCCGCGCGCCTGCACGGCGTCGGCCTCCCGTTGGTAGGCACTCAGCACGATCACCGCCGGAAGCGGGGAGTCGCGCCGGATGCCGTCGAGCACCTGCCAGCCGTCAATGTCGGGCATCGCGAGGTCGAGCAGCACCACATCGGGATTGGTCGTGCGGGCGGCGATGAGGCCGGACCGTCCACCGGACTCCTCGGTCACCTCGTATCCGGCATCCGCGAGCGTGCGGGCCAGCATGCCGCGGAAGTCGTCGTGATCGTCGATCACCAGCACCGACGTCATGGCCGTGCCACCGGATCGTCGGGCGAAGTGGTCTTCCGTGGTGCCATGAACCCCTCTCAGCGTCATCTGAGCGCGGGGTCGCCCATTGGCCCCGAATTCTAGACGGTGGAAAACCCCTCATGGGCGATGGCCGTCCCGCGGGGGATATATGTTTTTCGGCGCAAGCAAACCCCTTCCCGGGAGGGATGATGAAGAAGCTCCTCACTGCCGGAGCCACGGTGCTCGTGGCCGGCGGCATCGTGGCCGGCGCCGCGATCGGCGGCTCCGTGCCGCAGACCATGCCGGCGAAGGACCCCTCGGTGTCCGACCAGCCGTCCATCCAGAAGGCCGTTCCCACGGCGAAGCTCGCCGGCAAGGCGTCGTCGTACTTCTATCTCTCCAACGGCGGCGGGCAGGTGAAGATCACCAAGCTCGTCACGAAGGGCTACGACGGCAGCCAGACCGTCACCATCACCCCGCCGTCCGGGTCGCGCATCGTGCAGGGCTTCGCGACCATCTCGGGCGGGCAGCTGGGCGCCATGGTCATCAAGAGCACCCAGTCCACGGCCAGCGCCTACAAGATCGTCCTGGGATTCCCGGGCGAGCAGGGCACCCCGGGGCAGCTCACCTTCCGCCTGCAGTTGGGCGACGGCTAGCGGCCCCTAGGAGCGCAGCGCCAGGCCCTCCTCGTGGAGGCGCCTCGCGCGCTCCATGTTGATCGCATCGGGCCCCTCGCCCTCCTCGCCGGGAACCTCGAGGATGACCGGCAGTCCCTGGAGGGCGGGGTGGCCCAGGATGCGCCGGAAGCCGTCCTCGCCGATCAGCCCCTCGCCGATGTTCTCGTGGCGGTCGCGGTTGCTGCCGAACTCGGTCTTGCTGTCGTTGAGGTGCAGGCACTTGAGGCGATCGATGCCGACGATCGCATCGAAGTCGTCCAGCACCCGGTCGATGCCGCCCTCTTCGTGGATGGGGAATCCCGAGGCGAACATGTGCTGGGTGTCCAGGCAGAAGCCCACGCGGTCCTCATGCCCTGCGGCGTCGGCCACCGCGCGAAGCTGCTCGAAGGTGCGGCCGATGGTGTCGCCCGCGCCGGCGGTGTTCTCGAGGTAGATCGAGCACGTGCCGGGCACGGCGTCGAGCGCCTCGCCGATGCCGGCGCCGATGCGCGCGATGGCCTCATCGGTGGTGCTGCCCTTGCTCGATCCCACGTGCAGCACGATGCCCTCGAGCCCCAGCGCCTCGCCGATCTCCAGGTGCTGCTTGAGGCTCTCGATCGACGACCGGTAGATGTTGCGGGTGATGCCCTTGGCCGGCGGCCCGGTGGGCACCTCCTTGTCGGGCGCGCCGAGGTTCATCAGGTAGAGGCCATGGCTCACGAGCGGGCCCATGTCGGCCTCGGCCGCCTTCTCGCGGAACGCCGCGATCTCCTCGGGCTTGTGGTTGATGGGCTTCCAGGTGCGGGGGTTGTGGGTGAACACCTGCAGGGTGTCGCACCCGATGGCCTGCCCCCGGTCAATGGCGTTGCTGATGCCGCCGCTGCTGGACACGTGCGCTCCGAATCTCATGTCGTCCATCCTATGCATGTGCCGCGGCAGGGCCCCGCCGTGCGGCTATCCTGCCGCGCGTGCATCACATGGATACCGCCGATGACCGCCCGCTGCGCGTGAGGTTCGCGCCCAGCCCGACCGGATCGCTCCATGTTGGCGGCGCGCGAACCGCGCTGTTCAACTGGCTGGCCGCCCGCCACGCGGATGGCACGTTCATCCTGCGCCTGGAGGACACCGACCGCGAGCGCTCCACTCCCGAGAGCGAGGCGGAGATCCTGCGCGTGATGCAGTGGATGGGCCTCGACTGGGACGAGGGCCCGTACCGCCAGAGCGAGCGCGACGACCTCTACCGCGAGTGCATCGAGAAGCTGAAGGCGGCCGGCGCGGTGTACGCCGCGTGGGAGACCGCCGAGGAGCTCGACGCCATGCGCGCGGAGGCCCGGGCCAACAAGCAGGCCCCCGTGGTGCGCGGCAGGCGCGACCACACCCCCGAGGAGATCGCGGCCTTCGAGGCCGAGGGCCGCACGCCGGTGTGGCGCTTCGCGGTGCCGCTTCCCGGCGAGACGGTGATCGAGGACATGATCCGGGGGACGGTCACCTTCGACCACGCGCAGATCGAGGACTTCGTGGTGGCCCGCTCCGACGGCTCGCCCACCTACAACCTCGCGGCGGCCGTGGACGACATGCTCATGGACATCACGCGGGTGATCCGCGGCGAAGACCACATCAGCAACACGCCCAAGCAGATGCTGGTGATCCGCGCGCTCGGCGGCGAGCCGCCGCAGTACGCCCACGTGCCGCTTATCCTCGGAACGGACAAGAAGCGCCTCAGCAAGCGCCACGGCGCGGCGTCGGTGGAGGAGCTCGAGGCGGACGGCTTCCTGCCCCAGCCGGTGCGCAACGCCCTGGTGCTGCTGGGCTGGTCGTACGACGACAAGACCACCACCTTCACGATGGACGAGCTCATCGAGAAGTTCGACGTGTCGCGGGTGAGCAAGAGCCCCGCGGTGTTCGACATGAAGAAGCTCGAGGTGATGAGCGGGCGATACCTGCGCGCCATGGACGAGCAGGAGTTCGCCGACGCGCTGGTCGACTGGCTGGCATCCACGGGCTACTTCGAGGGCAAGGCCGACGACGCCCCCGAGCTCGCGCGCCGCACTGCCCCGCTGGTGCAGCGAAAGATGAGCCGGCTCAGCGAGTACGACCGCCTGGCCGGCTGGCTCTACCGGCCGCTGGAGTTCGAGCCGGAGGCCCTGGCTGCGCTGGAGGAGGACGTCAAGACGTCGATCCAGTGCATCGGGGGCGGGCTCGGGCGCATCGAGGTGCTCGATGAGTTCACGG
>SXZC01000041.1 GCA_005788075.1 Actinomycetota bacterium | reverse complement strand
CTGCTTTGCAAGCAGGAGGTCACCGGTTCGATCCCGGTATCCTCCATTCAGTCGCACCGGGTTAGTATTTCGTGCGTCAGGAAGTCATGCGTCAGCGCGAGGCCGACGGGCTTCCTGTGATCCTGCCCGCACGACGAACTGGAAGTCACTGACATATGAAGGACCTGGCGCCAGATGCCCCTCTCACGGGCCTCTTCGCGGATGACACCGAGATGCTGGCGATTCCGCGCATCGGCGACGCCTGGGAGTCGGCGGAGCGCGCGGTGTCGGCAGAGCTCGAGGCCGACACGGGCCTGCGGCTCTCCGACCTGCTGGCGCTTGATCGCATCCACCGCGCCGGGAAGGACGGCATCCGCACGAACACGCTGGCACGCGCGCTGCGCATACCGTCAAACCGGCTCACCTACCAGTTGGCCGGGCTGCAGAAGCGCCGCTACATCTCGCGCTCGTCACATCCCGAGGATGGGCGCGGCGTGGTGCTGCGCCTCACCAAGGCGGGTGTCGAGGCCCACAAGCGCGCGCTGGCGGCATACCGGCGCATCACCCGCAACGGGTTGCAGGGCCTCGACTCGGGGCTCGACCCCGGTCGGCTGATGGGCGCCGCCGCCGTGCTGTCGGGCGATGCGGCGTCGCCCGCGGATGTGCAGCGCCTGCTCGACGCGCTCGGCGCTGCCTCGGTGGACGAGGCCCTTGCCAAGGCGAACAGCAAGGCCTCACGCAAGCGGTAGCGGCAAGGCCGTAGGCCCGGTCGGCCCTGTGGCCAGCCGACCCCGGCACCCCTTGTGCGCGGGGCCATGCGCGTGGTGGTGCTCCGGTTGAGAGCGTGCAGGTGCCCCGAGACGGGGTGACCTGAATCCCCTTTCCCGGAGGTCGAAGTGAATAGCGTCGCCATTGACACCGTATGGGTGGTGGTGGCCGGATGCCTGGTGCTGCTCATGCAGGCCGGGTTTGCCTGCCTCGAGATGGGCCTCTCGCGCATGAAGCACTCGGGCGCCGTGGCCGCGAAGATCCTCGTGAACTTCGCGCTCGCCCTCGTGGTGTTCTGGGCGGTCGGCTTCGCCATCGCCTTCGGCGATGGCAACGGTCTCTTCGGCTCGACCGGCTGGTTCATCGAGATCGGCAACGCCGGCGGGGTCGAGTCGCTCTCGTACTCGGGCATCGACGAGGCCACGAAGTTCTTCTTCCAGTCGATGTTCGCGGCCGTGGCGCTCGCGATCGTGTGGGGCACCATGCTCGACCGCGCGCGGTTCGTCACCTACCTGCCCTTCGCGATCCTGTTCGTGGGCATCATCTACCCGCTCGTTGCGCACTGGGTGTGGGGCGGCGGCTGGCTCTACGAGAACGGCTTCCAGGACTTCGCCGGCTCGGGGGTGGTGCACGTGACCGGCGCGTTCGCGGGCCTCGCGGGCGCCATCGTCGTGGGCGCCCGCATCGGCAAGTACCGCGACGGGAAGCCGCAGCCCATCCCGGGGCACTCGATGCCGCTGGCGATCCTCGGGGTGCTGCTGCTCTGGGTGGGCTGGATGGGCTTCAACGCCGGGTCGTTCCTCGGCGCCGAGGGCAAGCCGATCGGCCAGGTGATCGTGGTCACCTGCCTCGCCGGCGCCTTCGGCGTGCTGGCGGCGGTGGTGATGGCGCGCGTACTGCTCGGCAGCTTCGACATCGGCATGATGGGCAACGGCGCCATCGCGGGCCTCGGCGCCATCGCCGGCCCGTGCGCCTTCGTGGAGCCGTGGGCCGGGGTGATCATCGGCGTCGTCGCCGGCGCGGTGATGGTGCCGATGGTGATCTTCATCGACCGACGCGGAATCGACGACCCCATCGGGGTATTCGCCGGGCACGGCATGGGCGGCATCGTCGGGGTGCTCGCCGCGGGCATCTTCACCACGTCCGAGGCGGCCTCGCGGCTCGGCGGCCGACCCGGCCTGGTCTACGGCGGCGGCTTCACGCAGCTGGGCTGGCAGTTCGTGGGCCTCGTGGCCATCGCGGGATTCGCCTTCGTGACGGCCTGGGTGGCCTTCAAGCTGATCGCGGTGACCGTGGGCCTTCGGGCATCGGAGGCCGACGAGATGGCCGGGCTCGACATCTCCGAGCACGGAATGTTCGGCTACCCGGAGCGGTTCATCGAGGTGGTGGGCGCGGAGCCCGAGGAGCCGATCTCGAGCGTGGGGGCGCCGATCACGTCACACTGAGGGCGTGCTGGTGCTGTTCGACATCGATGGGACCCTCCTGCACGGGCGCCCCGAAGGCCACACGCGGGCCATGGTCGACGCCATGTCCCGCGTGTGGTCGGTGCCCGTGGCGCCCGACGACATCTGGGACATCGACCCCGCCGGACGCACCGACCGCGAGATCGCGCGCCTCGTGCTGAGAGGGCACGGAGTGGCGGACCCGGAGATCGACGCGGGCATAGCCCAGTGGATGATCATCGCCGGGCAGGTGCACGAGCGGGTGGCCGGTGACCACCCGGCCCCGTTGGCGGCAACCGATGCGCGGGCCGTCACCGCCGCGCTCGTGGCAGACGGTGCGGAGATCGCGCTCCTCACGGGCAACCTCGAGCCGATCGGCCGGGCGAAGGTGGCCGCTGCCGGCCTCGGCGATCGCTTCGGCCCCGGCGGCGGGTTCGGGTCGGACGCCGAGCGGCGCTCCGACCTGGTGGGCGTCGCGATCTCCCGTGCGGCGCGCGGCCATGCGCGCGGTGACGTGGTGATCGTGGGGGACACGCCGCGCGACATCGCCGCCGCGCGCGAGGCAGGGGTGCGCGTGGTGGCGGTCACCACCGGGGCGTTCGGCGCGCAGGAGCTCTCCGGGGCCGACGGCGTGGCCGACGACCTCACGGGCGTGCTCGCCCTGATCGGCGGCTGACCGGCGCCGACCGGGTTGTACCCGCGGCGAAGGCCCGAGGCGCCACTTGCTCCCGGTGCACAAGGAGCCGCCGCGAGCCCATCCATAGCCTCGGCGCTGCAATGGGGAGCCGACCGGCCCCCGCCATCATCCCTACGAAGGAGTTGCGCACATGCGCCTGAGGTCACTCCGGACGACAGCGCTGGCAGCGGGAGTGCTGCTGCTTGCCGTTCCCGGCCTGGCCATGGCACAGGACGAGGGACCGACGCCCACCGATATCGCCGTCAACTCGATTTGGGTGGTGCTCGGGGCAATCCTCGTGCTGTTCATGCAGGCCGGCTTCGCGATGCTCGAGATCGGGCTCTCGCGCATGAAGAACGCCGGCGCCGTGGCGGGAAAGATCGTCATCAACCTTTCAATCGCCATCCTGATGTTCTGGGCGACGGGATTCGCCCTCGCATTCGGTGACGGTGATGGGTTCTGGGGCCAGATGGGCTGGTTCCTGAACGCCACCGACGCCGCGGCCGACACCAACTCGCTCGGCCTGAACTCATTCATGAACGCGATCGGGGCCTACAACCTCCCGGTCGAGGCGTTCTTCTTCTTCCAGGTCGTGTTCTGCGCCGTGTCGCTGGCGATCGTCTTCGGCACGATGCTCGACCGCACGAAGTTCATCGGGTACATCATCTTCGCGGTGGTATTCACGGGGCTGATCTACCCGATCGTCGCCCACTGGACCTGGGGCGGCGGCTGGCTCTACCAGGACGGCTTCCTCGACTTCGCCGGCTCCTCGATCGTGCACCTGCAGGGCGCCACCGCGGCACTCGTGGGCACGTTGATCCTCGGGCCACGCATCGGCAAGTTCAAGGACGGAAAGCCACAGCCCATACCCGGGCACTCGATACCGCTCTTCATCCTGGGCGTGATCATCCTGTGGGTGGGCTGGATGGGCTTCAACGCAGGATCCACCCTCGGTGCGGTCGGCCTCAACTTCGCCGACATCGCCGTGAACACGAACCTCGCGGCTGCGGCCGGCGTGATCGGCGCCACCATTGGCTCGATCTTCATGTTCAAGACGCTCGACGTGTCGCAGATGGGCAACGGCGCGATCGCAGGCCTCGTGGCCATCACGGCCCCGTGTGCCTTCGTCGACCCGTGGGCCGCCGTGGTGATCGGCTTCGTGGCCGGCATCATCGTGCCGCCGCTCGTGGTGCTCGTCGACAAGATCCGGGTGGATGACCCGATCGGCGCCATCCCGGTGCACGGCATCGCCGGCATCTGGGGCACCCTGGCCATCGGCCTCTTCGCGACCGAGGGACGCATCGGCGAGCTGGGCGTGAGCACCGGCCTGCTGATGGGTGGCAGCGCCGAGCAGCTCTGGGTGCAGTTCTACGGGATCGCCGCGACGGTCGCGTTCACCGGCCTGGCGTCGCTGATCGTGTTCCTGATCATCAAGTACACGGTCGGCCTGCGGGTGAGCGAGCAGGACGAGCTCGCCGGCCTGGACATCGCCGAGCACGGGATGTACGGGTACCCTGAGCAGTTCATCGAGGTGCCGGGAGCATTCCCCGAGGGGGCTCGCGGCATGGACCTGGCGAACCTCGGCGTGCGAACGTCGAGCACGGACTAAGGGGGTTCGAACGTGAAGAAGATCGAGGCGTTCATCCGCCACGAGGCGTTCGACGAGATCCGGAACCGGCTGGCCGGCATGGGGCTCCCCTCCATGTCGATCAGCGAGGTGAAGGGCTCCGGCCGCCAGGGCGGGTACACCGAGAGCTACCGCGGTGCCAAGGCCACCATCTTCATGCGACCGAAGCTGAAGCTGGAGATGGTGGTGGACGACTCCGATGTGGATCGCGCCGTCGACGTGATCCTCGAGCTGGCCCACACGGGCGAGCCCGGGGACGGCAAGATCTTCATCATGCCGGTGGACGACGCGGTACGGGTTCGCACCGGCGAGCGCGGGGACGTCGTCCTCGCGCCGCATCCCGAGGACGCGCCCTAGCCCATCCTCACCGGAGAGGCCTCATGGGAGCCCCCGTCCACCACGGGCGGGGGCTCCCTGTCGCCTCCCTCGGGCGCCTCGGCCGGGAGCACGAGCACGAAGCGCGCCCCGCCGCCGGAGGCCTCCTCGGCCGTCACGTCGCCGCCGAGCGCACGGGCGAGCGAGCGCGCGATGGCGAGCCCCAGGCCCGAGCCCACCTTGCCCTCCGGGGTCTCCTCCGACGTGAACGGCTCGAACACCGCCTCGCGGCGCTCGGGCACGATGCCCGGCCCGGTATCCGACACGCTCACGGCCACGCCGCCGTCGGCTCGCCCCGTGGCGGACACGGTCACCGTGCCGCCCTCGGGGGTCCACCGGATCGCGTTGTCGATGAGGTTCCCGATCGCCTGCTGCACGCGATCGGCGTCGGTGGTGATCTCGGGGAGCACGTCGATCTCGGTGACGAGGGTGACGCGGGCGGCATCGGCGGCCGACGAGAACGCATCGGCGGCGGCGCGCACGGGGTCGGCTGCCGACGTGGGCGACAGGTGCACGCGGAAGCGGTCGGCATCCATGCGGGCGAGGTCGAGCAGGTCGGTTACCAGCACCTCGAGGCGATTGGCCTCCGACGCGATGGCCCCGAGCGAGCGCGGCACGGCGTCCTCCGGCACCACGCCGTCCGACAGGGCGAGCGCGTGGCCGCGGATGGCGGTGAGCGGGGTGCGCAGGTCGTGCGTCACGCGCATGAGGAACTCGCGGGCCATGCGGTCGCGGCGGGCCAGCTGTTGCACCATGGCGTTGAACGAGCGGGCCACCGCGTCGAGCTCCTCCGCGCCTCCCTCGGCCACCGTGGTCTGCAGGTCGCCCTCGGCCACCCTGCGCGCGGCCTGCTCGAGGTCGCGCAGGGGACGCGTGGCGCGGCGGGTGATCCAGAGCACCAGTCCCACGGCCACCACGAGACCGGCGAGCACGGCCAGGAGCACCGGGATGATCACGCTGCCCCACGCGGCGGTGACCTCTGCCTGCGGGCGCGTCAGCACGATGGCCCCGAGGTAGCGGCCGTTCACCAGCACGGGGGCGGCGGCGCCGAAGGTGGGCGTGCGCGCGCCGGTGGGCGTGAACCCGAAGATCTGCGAGCCATCGCGCACGATGACCTCGGGATCGAGGTCGCGCGCCACGGTCTCGGGCAGTCCGCCGAACGGATCGGCGGCGCCGGGGGAGAGGGCCAGGCCCACGTAGTAGAGCTTGGTGCCGGGCCCGGCGAGCTCCTCGAGGTTCCCGATGGGCTCGCGCGTGCTGAACTGCTGGCCGGTCTCGAGGGCCGCGGCCGCGCGCTCGGACACGATGCCGGCGACGGCCTGGGCCTGGCGGTTCAGCTCATCCTTGGCCTGCGTGGTGGCCTGCCCCTGGATGAGCGAGACGCCCACGCCCACGAAGAGCACGGCCGCGACGAGGAGCCCCCCGATGGCTCCGAGCGCGATGCGCCCCCAGAGGGTCGCCCAGGGCCGCCGGCGTGCCGGCGGCGCGTTCACCGCCGCGCCGGGACCTT
>SXZC01000040.1 GCA_005788075.1 Actinomycetota bacterium | reverse complement strand
CTGCATCCCGCACGGCGGGGGCGGGCCGGGCGAGGGCCCCGTGGCGGTGCGCGCGCACCTGGCGCCCTACCTGCCCAACCACCCCATGCGCGCGGACGCCGGCCCGGCCACGGGCGTGGGCCCGGTGTCGGCGGCTCCGTGGGGGTCGGCGGGCATCCTTCCCATCCCCTGGGCGTACATCACCATGATGGGCGGCGAGGGGCTCACCGAGGCCACCAAGGTGGCGATCCTCTCGGCCAACTACGTGGCCGCGCGCCTGGCCCCGCACTACCCCATCCTGCACACCGGCGCGAACGACCGCGTGGCGCACGAGTGCATCCTCGACATGCGGCCGATCAAGGACGCCTCGGGGGTGACGGTGGACGACATCGCCAAGCGACTGATCGACCACGGCATCCACGCGCCCACGATGTCGTTCCCCGTGGCGGGCACGCTCATGGTGGAGCCCACCGAGAGCGAGCCGCTGCCCGAGCTCGACCGCTTCTGCAACGCCATGATCGAGATCCGCGACGAGATCGCGCGGGTGGAGGCCGGCGAGTGGTCACCCGACGACAGCCCGCTGCGCCATGCGCCGCACACCGCGGCAGACGTGGCCACCGACGCCTGGGACCGGCCCTACAGCCGCGACCTGGCCGCCTACCCGGTGGCCGGCATGGAGGGCAGCAAGTACTGGCCGCCGGTCGGCCGCATCGACTCGGTGCACGGCGACCGAAACCTCACCTGCTCATGCCTGCCCGTGGAGGCATACTCTGAGGCCTGACGCCGCCACCACGGCCCCACCACCCCGTCCCGGAGGATCCATGCGCCGCCGTCCCGTCTTCGCCCTCGTCGCCATCGCCGCCGCCGGAACCGCGCTGGCGGGCGCATCCGCCGCCTCGGCCCAGGTGCCGCGGGTGGTCACCGCGCTCACCATCGCCGGAAACGGCCCGTTCGACATCCGCCAGGGCGGCAAGCTCACGGGCTTCGACATCCAGCTCGTCAACCAGGCGGCCACGATCGCCGGCGTGAAGGACGTCACGTGGAAGGTGGTCACCTTCGACTCCCTGCTCGACCAGGTGGAGAACGGCGCCGCGATGATGGGCGCGTCGTCGATCACCATCACGCCCCAGCGCGCCGCGCAGGTGACCTTCGGCAGCCCCTACCTGCAGGCCAACATGGGCATCGTCACCCGGCGCGGCACCACCGGCATCAGCACCAAGGCCACGCTCAAGGGCGAGACCATCGGGGTGCTCGAGGGCAGCACGGCCGTGCCGGTGGCCAAGAGCATCCAGGGCGCGAGGGTGCTGCAGTACACCACCATGCCCGCCACCTACAAGGCGCTGCTCGACGCCAAGGTGGACGCCGTCATCAACGACTACGGCCAGTCCCGCTGGTACGTGAAGAACAACGCCGGCAAGTTCCGCTACGCGGGGGTCATCCCGGTCGACCAGCAGTACGGCCTGGCGTTCAACGACGACCAGGACGCCCTGCGCATCGCAATGAACCGGGCGCTGGCCACCATGAAGAAGAACGGCCAGTACCAGGTGCTCGTCAAGAGGTGGGGCCTGCAGTCGCTGCTGCCGTAGCGGCGTCACCCGCCCCGGTTGACGAAGGCCTTTCGGAATCCCTTCGCGCGAATGGGCATCTCCACGAAGCGGTAGGAGAGCGCGGCCAGCGCGATGGTGACTGCCGCCTGCAGCAGCGAGAGCCAGCCGGTCGGCAGATCCACCCCGTGCTCGGGGGCCATCAGCGCGATCACCGGCAGGTGCCACAGGTAGATGCCATAGGAGCGGGCGCCGATCCAGATGAGCGGCGCGAGGGCGAAGAGGCGGCTGGTCGAGGTACCCGGGTGCGCGGCGGCGATCACCAGCAGGCCGGCCACCACGGCGATGATGGCGAAGCCGCCCTGGTAGAGCAGTTCCTGCCCCTGCGAGAAGCCCACGAGCAGGCCGAGCGTGCCCACCAAGCCGACCACGCCCGCCAGCTCCACCAGTCCCCCGCGCACGCCATGCAGCCTCCACGCGGTGAAGCGCCCTGGCGGCAGCGCAAGCGCTGCGATGATGCCGATGAGCAGCGCGATGGCCCGGGTGTCGGTGCCCAGGTAGATGCGCGACTGCGACTCCCATGACTCATCGAAGATGAGGAACGACAGCGCCACCGACGCCACGGCGCCCGCGATGGCGCCTGCCAGCAGCGTGCGCCGGCCCAGGCCGAACAGCACCATCACGGCAGCCATCACGAGCGGCCACACCAGGTAGAACTGCTCCTCCACGGCGAGTGACCACAGGTGCTCGTACGCCCCGCTGCGGGCCTCGGGGTCGTAGGGGACCCACGGCACGGCGATCACGTACCAGTTGGTGACGTACCCCAGGCCCGCGAGCAGCATGGTCTTCGTGCGGGTGACGAGCGACCAATCGACGATCGCCATCCACGCGGCGCTCACCACGAGCATCACGACGAGCGCGGGGATGAGCCTGCGGATGCGGCGCATCCAGAACGACCCGAGCCGGATGCGCCCGGTGCCCTCGGCCTCGGCCATCAGCAGCGACGTGATGAGGTAGCCCGAGAGCACGAGGAAAAGGTCGACGCCGATGTAGCCGCCGTCCAGCTCGGTGACGGGCAGGTGGAACATCACCACCGCCGCGACGGCGAGTGCGCGCACCCCGTCGAGAGCGGGCATGCGGGGAATCCCCGGAGGGCGGGGCGTGGAACCCGGCGTCACGCGCTCAATCTACGCCCCGGTGTAGCGTTTCCCCGTCACGTCCCGGAGGATTCCCATGCGTCGCCCCCTCATCGCCCTCACCGCAGCCGCCGTCCTCGGCGCCGCGTGCTCGGCGTCGCTGGGCTCGAGCAAGGTCGTCGTCAACCCCGAGCTCGTCAACCCGGTCGTGGTGAGCGGCGCCTTCGCCGGCGGCGCGATCAGCCCCGCTTCGGGGGGCGTGGCGCCCACACCGCCGTCGGAGTTCTGGAATGCCACGAGCGGCTACCTGCCCGTCCTCGCCACGCCGCCCAATGACCCGCCGGAGATCGTCATGCCGGACGTCCAGAACCGCATGTCGATCCTCTACGTGACCGACCCCGCCGCCACGGAGATCCTCGGCGCGTCAACGGGCATGCGCGAGCTTCCCTGGCTGTTCCGGCAGGAGCCGTCGAACTCCGGCGGCGATGCCGCGCTCGCCGGCGGGGGCACGCAGCGCATGTGGAAGGTGAGCGGATCGGCGCTCGCCGCCAAGCCCACCGCCAACGCCATGGTCGCGATGCTCAAGGCCGCCGTCGACCGCCGGTGCGTCACCCCTGCGGGCGTGAACACCTGCGGCGCCAACCTCGTGGGCGTGGATGAGATCGGCTCGGCATTCGGCACGGCACCCGGCGCGTCGGACGCCGGCACCCCGGGTGTGCGCCTGAAGGACGCCATGATCTCCCTCGCGAAGACGCCGTTCCGGCCGGGCGTGTCATACGCCAGCCGCATCCACTTCTACGTGGCGCCCGGGGTGAGCACCTCGATCTCCGCGGGCCTGGGGTCGGATCGCACGCTCGGGGAGAACGGCAAGGAGATGCGGCGCAACTACTCGCAGGTGATGTCCGCGATGTCCCGCGCCGGGGGCGTATGGCTCGAGATGTACAACTACCCCGAGCGCGGCAAGCCACGGCAGCCCTTCAGCGGAGCCGACTGGCGCGACGTGCCCACGCGCTTCGCGGCCTTCCTCAAGGAGCGCACCACCGGCGACCGCGACCCGCTCAACTACCTGCACTTCGTGCTCACGGACACCCCCGGTGCGCCGAAGCCCGCTCCCGAGACATGCGTCGCCAGGCCGAGCTCCGGGGCGTCACCCAACTCCGTCGATGGCGGCAGCACGAATGCCATCCTCGCCACCTATCCCACCTGCCCGGCATCCCCGCCCCCGCCGTGCCCGGTGCTCACGCCCCCCGGCGCCAACGCACGCTCGATGGAAGCCCGGCAGGTGGAGCAGTCGCGGCGCCCGAGGCCCCGGCCCACCCGCCCCATCACGGACAGCGCCCGCAACTCCCTGGTGCAGACCACTGCCGACCCGTCGCTGCGCCTGGCAGTGCTCGCGCCGGACGAATCCGGAATGACATGCCAGTGGAAGCGGGCGCAGGGGTCCGACGTGAACACGCGCATCCTCGCCAACGGCCCCGCGGCCTTCAAGGTGACGGGCGCCGAGGCGAAGATCTTCGGCGAGCAGTTCCGTCAGTTCTTCATCGTCGGCTGACGGCTACGTCGTGAGGCGCCCGTGTCCCGAGACCGTCGGCTGACGACCTCCGATCACGAGCGATGCGCTGCGCGCATCGAACGAGGCTAGGTTGTCAGCCTCCGGATTCAGGACCGCCGTTTGATGGACCTTGGATCACGCTTGGCGAACCTGCGGTTCGCGACGCGAGGCTAGGTCGTCAACCGTCGGTATAGCTGCGGCAGCTTCTGCGGCAGCGTTCGGACGTCGTCGATCACCACGAAGTTGGCGTCCGAGTACATCTGCGGCAGGTAGTCGGCGCCCTCCTGGTCGACGGTGACGCAGAAGAGGTGGATCTTCTCGCGGCGGGCCTCGCGCAGGGCCATCTGGGTGTCGGCCTGCGCGTAGGCGTTGTCCTGGTAGGTGTCGCTGTCATAGGGCCGGCCGTCGGTGAGCAGGATCATCAGCTTGACGCTGCTGTCCACGCTCATGAGTCGCTTGGTGGCGTGACGGATGGCCGGACCCATGCGGGTCTTGCTGCGCCCGTAGATGCCGCCGATGCGCCAGCGCACGCGGTCGTCGTAGCGCTCGCCGATCTCCTTGACGGTGTAGAACTGCGCGTCATCGCGGCCGTTGCCCGAGAAGCCGTAGATGGCGTACTCGTCGCGGATGGCCTCGAGGGCCTCGCACATCAGGATGAGGCCCTCCTTCTCGATGTCGATGATGCGCTTGCGGCCGTCGATCTTGCGGTCGGTGGATGACGACATGTCCACGAGGAACGCCGTGGTCACGTCGCGGTCCTTCTTGTCGCGCTTGATGTAGACGCGGTCGGTGGGCGTCACCTTCGCCCGGCGGTCGACCACGTGCTCCACGAGGCCGTCGATGTCCAGGTCGTCGCCCTCCGACTGGAACCTCATCTTGCGCATGCGCTCGGGGCGCATGAGCTGGAAGTTCCGGCGGATCTGCGTGACCACGCCGCCGTACTCGTGGAACACCGCCGCCACGAAGGCCGGCACCTCGCGGGTGGCGCGCGTCTCGCGCAGCGTGCACCACGACGGCCGGTAGTCCTCGATGCGGTGGTCCCACTCGTCGTACATGAAGACCTGCTCGCCGAGGTCCTCCTCCTCGGGCTCATCGCCCTGGCCCACCTCGGGGCCGGCGCCCTCGGGGGTCATGCCGCCGGCGGAGTCGGGGGTCTCCTCGCCCTCGGCATCGCTGCCCCGGCCGCTCTCCTCCATGTCGGCCTCGGACTCGGCCTTCTGGGCCGCGCCGTCCTCCTCCATCTGGCCCTCGGATACCTGCTGGGCCTGCATCACCTTGTCGGCGGCCTCCATCGACTCCGCCTCGGCGTCCTCGCCCTTGTTCCCTTCCTTGTCCTTGTCGCCCTCGGCCCCCTGGGCCTCGATCTGGTTCATGGCGTCGGACTCGGGCTGGACGAGCTCCTCCATCACCGGAGGCACGAACGGCGGCATCTCCATGGGCTCGTACTCGTCGAGCGGGTTGAAGTCGACGTCGCCGACCTCCTGCTCCCCCTCGCCCTGCTCGGGCTTCTGGGCCTGCTGCTGCTTGGCCTCCTCCGAGAAGGGGTCGGTGATGCCCCGGCGCCCGGCCTGCATCACCTCATCGATCATCGAGTAGATCCGGGCGGTCACGCGGGCGGTGTCGCCCACCGTCGCGCCCTCGGCCTCGACCTCCGGCAGCATGGCGATGGCGCCCTCGCTGGCCTCGCGCACGTGGGGCGACATGGCGTCGAAGGGCGGGTCGCCGTCCATGGTGGCCACCATCAGGGCGTCGATCACCTGCCCCACCTCGGGCAGGTCGGCCGGGGACGTGCCCATCTCCTCGCGGCGCAGGAGCGTCTGCTGCTGGATGAGGTCCATGTCACGGCGGATGCCCGGATACTGGCGGCGGATCAGCGCCTCGATGCGCTGGCCCTCCACGATGTTGAAGATGTCGCGCGCGAGCGCGGGCGACGGGAACAGCGCGTAGAACTTGGTGAGGTCGCTCTGGCGACGCCACTCCGCCTCCACCGGCGCTGCGGGGAACGGGCTCTCCTTGGTGCTCATGCCGCCCCCAGTCCGTACTTGGTGGTGAGTTCCGCGACGGTGTCGGGGATCTCATCGAGGGTGAAGCGATACGTGCCGAACTCGATGCGGGCCGCGCCGTGAGCGGCGGCCACCTTGTAGGCCACGAAGTTGCGGTCGTCGTCCTCGAAGAACCGCATGTCGGCCGGGAGGATGATGTGGTCGGGACCGAAGCGGTCGACCGAGTCCATCTCGTCGATGCCGCGCACCGCGACGTCGCGCCCGGACAGCGCCGTGGCGTAGAGCTTCAGCACGCGGGCCACCTGGCGCAGCGCCAGCCCCTCGCGGAGCTCCTCGAGCACCTCGAGCGAGTACTTCGAGCCCATGCGGAAGTAGCCGCGGCCCACTTCCTTGTTCTTCTCGAGCACGTCGAGCCCGCGGCGCACCCACTCGGCCGCGCCGTCGTGCGACACGCGCTCGCCGTTCAGCAGGTCGAGCATGGTGTTGGCGGCCTCGAGGGCGGCCTCGGGGTCGGCGGAGGCCACCAGGCGCACCTCGCGCATGTAGCAGTCCCGGTGCTTCGGGCGCAGCCGGGCGAGGATCGGCGGCAGCGCCGCGGCGAGCTCCTGCGCATGCTTGCGGCGGCGCTCGTCACGCCGATCGCGGGCGGCCAGCAGCGACTTCAGCTCGGTGGCGCGCTGCTGCTTCGGCTCGATCTCGCGGAGCTGGCGCTCGAGGTCCTCGAGCTCGGCGGCGAATGCCTGCGTCTCCTCGTCGTCCGGCGCCCCCACCGTGGCCTCGGTGACGATCTCCACGTAGGCGTCGGCGATCGACGGATCCGGCGCGTGATAGAGGTCGGGGAGCTGCTTGGCCACCTCCACGCCCGACTTCCAGCCGACCTCGGCGATGGCACGCACCTGGTCGAGGTAGCGCTCGATCGCCTCGTCATCCTGCTCCTGGAAGAGCCGCGGCAGCTGGCGCGCCACCTCGACGCCCAGCTGGTACTTCAGGTCGGAGATCTCCTGGACGAGCTGCAGGTAGTCGTCACGGCGCTCCTCGGGCACGGCCGCGAGCATGTCGCGCCCGACGTACATGCCGACGTTGCCGGCGCCGCCTCCGCCCTGGGTGGACACGAGCCGGGCCCTAGAACTGGGTGTTGACGAGCTCGAGGATCGAGCGCTGCATCTCGAGGTCGTCGGTGATCGGCCGGCAGATCGTGGCCTCGCAGGCCGCGAGCGGCTCGACGCCGCCCTGGATCAGCTGGCCGGCGTACACCAGCAGTCGGGTGGAGACGCCCTCCTCGAGGCCGTGGGTGCGGAGGTTGCGCACCTTCTCGGCCACCTTCACCAGGCGCTCGGCCACGTCGCCGTCCACGCCGGACTCCTGCTTGACGATCTCCTCCTCGAGGGAGGCCTCGGGGTAATCGAACTCGAGGGCCACGAAGCGCTGCTTCGTGGAGTGCTTGAGGTCCTTCAGCACCGACTGGTAACCCGGGTTGTACGAGATGACCAGCTGGAATTCGAGCGGGGCCTGCACGACCTCGCCCTTCTTCTCGAGCGGAAGGATGCGACGGTCGTCGGTAAGCGGGTGGATCACCACGGTGGTGTCCTTGCGCGCCTCCACGATCTCGTCGAGGTAGGCGATGCCGCCGGCCTTGACGGCCGTGGTGAGCGGTCCGTCCTGCCACACGGTCTCGTCACCGCGCAGGGTGTACTTGCCCACCAGGTCGGACGCCGTGAGGTCCTCGTGGCAGCCCACCGTCACGAGCGTGCGACCGAGCTTCCAGCTCATGTGCTCCACGAAGCGCGTCTTGCCGCAGCCCGTGGGGCCCTTGAGCATCACCGGCAGGTGCGCCTCATAGGCGGCCGTGAACAGCTCCACCTCGTTGCCGACCGGGAGGTAGTACGGCTCCTCCTCCAGGCGGTAGTCCTCCATCTTCTGGGTCTCGACCGCCATGCGTCCGGCACTCCTTCGGTTGGGTCATTCGTTACGAAGTGGTCGGTGATCCTACAGCGCCGCCGGGGCCCGGCCTACCTCCGGCGGTCGCGGTCTCACTCCGCAGGCGGCTCGTCCGCACCCATCGGCCACGTGGGCGGAAGGTCGAGCTCCCACTCGCCGCCCTCGGGGTAGTTCTTCGCGTACCACGCCTTGAAGTTCGGGATCGTGAAGCCCACGACCGCGTGGCTCTGCGGCTCCACGCGCACGAGGATCTCGCGCTCCTCGTCGTAGATCGTGGCCGCCGGGACGGGGGCCCCGAATACCGCGGTGAAGGTGTCGGCGGCGGGGTCGTAATTGTGCAGCGACTCCGATGCGTTGCGAAGGGCGTTCTCCTCCGCGTAGTCCGGTCCGTCGTCCTTGGTGTCCTCGGCCATGCCGTGCGTCCTCCATGCGCTCGTGGGCCTGCCGGGAAACCCGGCCAAGTGGGCTAATGTACCGCCTCCCTGTGGGTTCTATGCCGCACTGCGGCGGGAGGTCTTGGCGGAATGCGGGGAGTCGACGCGACCCTCGAGGTACTGAAGCGCAATGGGGTGGACGCCATCTTCGGCATCCCCGGCGGTCCCCTCATCCCATTGTTCGACGCGCTGTTCGACGACTCGGACATCCGCCTCTTCCTCACGCGGCACGAGCAGGGCGCCGGCCACATGGCCGAGGGCTACGCCAAGGCGTCCGGCCGCGTGGCCGTGTGCACCGGCACCTCGGGACCCGGGGCCACCAACCTCGTCACCCCAATCGCCGACGCCTACATGGACTCCGTGCCGATGATCGCCCTCACCGGCCAGGTGGGGTCCACGCGAGTTGGCACCGATGCCTTCCAGGAGGCCGACATCGTCGGCATCACGCTGCCGATCGTGAAGCACTCGTGGCTGGTGAAGGACGCCCATGAGCTCCCCACCGTGCTCGAGGAGGCCATGTACGTGGCCACCACCGGCCGCCCCGGGCCCGTGCTCGTGGACGTCTGCGTGGACCAGTGGGCCGTGGAGGTCGAGGACTACACGGGCCCCTTCCCGCCCGAGATGCCCGGATACAGGCCGCCGGCGTCATCCGGCCACCCGCGGCAGCTGGCCGCTGCGGCGCGGGCCATCGCCGAGTCGAAGAAGCCGGTCTTCTACGTGGGGGGCGGCATCATCGCGAGCGGCGCCTCCGATGAACTGGTGCGCATGGCCGAGGTGGCGCAGATCCCCGTGGCCACCACCCTCATGGGCCTTGGCGGGTTCCCGGCGTCCAACCCCCTCTACATCGGCATGCCCGGCATGCACGGCATCGCCGCGGGCACGTTCGCCTTCCAGGAGAGCGACCTGGTGGTGGCCGTCGGCGTGCGCTTCGACGAGCGCGTGCTCTCCACGGTGATGAATGAGTGGGCGCCGAACGCCAAGATCATCCACATCGATGTCGACCCGGCCGAGATCGGCAAGAACCGCGCAGCGCACATCGGCGTCGCCGGTGAGGCCAAGGCCGTGCTCGGTGCCCTTGCCGACACCTACGTGCAGCAGGAGGCACGTCACGACGACGCATCGCGCAGCGCGTGGATGAATCGCATCAATGGCTGGCTCGACGAATTCCCCTACCAGGTTGACGACGACGAGCCCGGCGTGATCGCCCCGCAGAACGTCATCCGCTCGGTCTACGACATCACCGGGGGCGACGCCATCGTGGCCACCGAGGTGGGCCAGCACCAGATGTG
>SXZC01000039.1 GCA_005788075.1 Actinomycetota bacterium | reverse complement strand
ACTCGTAATGAAGGGGTCAGCGGTTCGAATCCGCTCGTCGGCTCTCTCATAGGTGGGTCGAAAGCCCCGCACAGACCGGGTTTTCTCATGCCCTCATGCGATCAGACCCACGCCGCAGGGGTGGGTACGAAGGGGCGGGAATGGGCATCGGTGACCGTTTCGAGTCCGGTGAGGCCTCTCGCGCGGGCCGCTGGACCGGGGTGGAGCGCGCCCGTGGTGGATGACGTAGGGTCCGCTGATGCCCAAGGCTGCCCGTCTCCGCGCGCTCACCCCGGTCCTCCTCGTGGCCGCTGCGTTTGGCCCCGCCGCCACCGCGGGGGCCCAGTCTGCGCTGATCAGCTGGACGGACTGTCCGGCGGACGCATACCCATCGCCGGAGCTCGCCGAGAAATATCCGGGGCTCCAGTGCGGGACCTTCGAGGTCCCATACGACTACAGCCGGCCGAACGGCAAGAAGTTCACCCTCGCGCTGCAGAAGCTCCCGGCGTCGGGCACGAAGGTCGGGACCCTCTTTGCCAACCCCGGCGGCCCGGGCGAAGAGGGCCGGGGCGTCTGGGTGTATCCGGCCGCGTCGGGCTCGCTGAGGGCGTCCTTCGACCTGGTCGGCTTCGACCCTCGCGGGATCGGGAAGACCACGCCGGCCTTCGACTGCGACGCACCCGACATTGCTCTGGCGAACAGGCCCAACATCAACTGGGTCCAGTTCTCGCAGGCGTCGACGTCCGCGATCGCCAGGGCCAACCGGGCCTGCCAGAAGAAGAGCGCCGACTTCATCGCCCATGTCGGCACAAACAACGTGGTCCGGGACCTCGACGCCATGCGCGCCGCGGTCGGCGATCCCAAGCTCACCTACTGGGGGATGAGCTACGGCACGAGGATCGGCTACACCTACGCCTACCGCTACCCGCACCGCGTGCGGGCGATCCTCCTCGACGGCCCGGTCACGCCGGACGGGAGCTTTGCCAATTTCGCCGACGTGCGTTCCAGGAGCAACGACGAGGCCCTGCGGTTCATCCGCTCGGTCAGCCCCGCCACCTACGCGGCGGTCATCTCCACCCGAAACAGCCTCTTCACCTCCCGGCTCGACATCGGCACCGCCGGGAAGAGCATGCCGATCGGTGGCTACGACTGGCTGGACATGGTCTCCGAGCTCCTGCTCGAACAGTCCGAGTGGCCGCAGATAATCGAGCTCGCCAAAAAGGTCTCGCAGGCGCGCATCGTCGGGCCCGGCGGGGATGAGGCCCGGGCCGCGCTCCGCAAGCATGCGGGTCTGGTCGAAGACGAGGACCCCGGGGAACCGGCTCTAAACGGCGGGGCGTACTCGGCGATCAACTGCGCCGACTACGCCGACCGGCCGTCCCGCCGCGAGCGTTCGCGGATCATTCGCAATGTCGTTTCCCAGGCCCCGGTCTTCGGGGGTGACACCGTCTCAACGCTGGCGCCCGATTGCGTGGGCTACACCTTCCGGCCCGACCCCGTCCCGAGGATCGCCTCGCGGGCGTCGCGGGCCCGGGTCAGGAACGTGAAGCTGGCGATATCCGACTCAACGGCCGACGCCGCGACGCCCCTGGTCTGGGGCCGGGCGATGGCCCGGGCGTTCCCGAGCGCCTTCGAGGTAACCCAGATAACCGGCAACCACGTCAACTTCCTCCAGACCAATTCCAACTGCGTCGACGACCCGATCCTCGCGTACCTGCTGACCGGGAAGATGGCCCCGCGACGGACCGCGTGCCTGTTCACCGCCCCCGAGGGCCTGGACATGTCGCCGGTGGCTCCCGGCACGTCGGCGGCCGAGAGGCACAGGGTCGACCCGAGCGCGGTCGTCGAGACCATCCTGCGCAACAACCGGCTGCGCGGACGCTGAGCGTGCGGGCCGGCCCGGGCCCTCAGGTGGGCGAAGGAGCTCGCCCAGAGGATGACCGCGGAGGGCTTCACCCTCGGGCGCGTGGCGAACGGCCTGATGAACGTGCTCGACCACGCCCAGCCGGCATCGCTCGACCTGCAGCACCGCATCAAGGAGGCCCTCGACCCCGCGGGCATCCTCTCCCCCGGGCGCTACGAGGTCCCGCCCTCGTTCTAGAGCGCTATTTCACCACCTGAACCGGCGCCATCATGCCGTTGTCCTCGTGGAAGAGGATGTGGCAGTGGATGACGAAGCGTCCCGTGAAGTCGGTGTAGCGCTGGCGGATGACCACCTTGCCGGGCACGCCGTTGGCCATGGGCGGGATCTGCACGGTGTCGCGGTACTCCACCCCATTCACCGGCACCCCGTTGATCGACACCACCTGGAAGGGCTGGATGTGGATGTGGAAGGGGTGATACTCGCCCGAGGTGTTGGTGAGCGTCCACTCCTCCACCGTGTTCAACTTCATCGACGCCAGGTTCTTGTTGCCCCAGCTGTCGTAGTTCATGTTGTTGATGAGGAACTGCGGGGTGGTGCTGCCCGGAAGCGGCGACCCCATCGAGAAGGTGACGGTGCGGCTGTTCGCCACCGGCATCCCGCGCAGGTCGGGCATGACGGCCTGCATCGTCGGGAGGGACTGCTTCGGGCGCGCCGTGCCGGCGGTGCGCACCGTGAAGAGGTCCTGCTGGGCGATGGCCTGCTTCCCCTCGCCCCATGGGATGTTCTGCACCACGAGGTCGCTCGGGGTGTCCTTGCGCACGAGGATCGTGCGGCGCCCGGCGGGCGGGAGCAGCATGTCCTCCACCGGGATCGGCCGGCTGGTGGGGTTGCCGTCGGTGGAGATGATCCAGGCCTTCATGCCGCTGGGCACTTGAATGCGCAGGAAGTTGTTGGCCTGCATGTTCGAGAGGCGCCAGCGCTGCATCTCGCCGGGCCGGATGTCCACCACGGGCTGCAGCTGGCCGTTGACGTAGGTCAGGAGGGGTGCGGATGACTTCGAGCCCGCGCCCTGCACCGCCCCGTCCGCCACCTGGAACTGCTGGAACACCATGAGCCGGGTGCGGTACTTGGCGAGCTCCCGCTCCTCGGGCGTATCGGCGTTCACGATGATCGTGCCCGCCATGCCCGCCGCCACCTGATTGGTCACGTACATGTGCCGGTGCGGGTGGTACCAGTACTGGCCCGGGATGTGATCCTCGGGGATCTTGTACTTGTTGGTGAAGGTGTTGCCGGACGGCGAGTTGACGAAGACGTTGTCGCCCTGGCCCTTCGGGGACACGTGGAGCCCGTGCGTGTGGAGGTTGGTGGGCTGGTCCGGCAGCTTGTTCACGTTGGTGATCTGCAGGTAGTCACCGCGGTTCAGCTCGAGCGTGGGGCCCGGCACCCTCGCGTTGTAGGCCCAGGTGCCCACGTTCCGGCCCCCGATGCTCACGATGCTGCTCTTGGCCGTGAAGGTGATCGCGAGGCGCCCATTCTTCGAGCGCACCACCGGCGGCTCCTTCAGGGGCTGGCCGGTGATGGGATCACCGCCAAGCGCGCCCTGGGAGGCGGCCACCGAGAGCCCGATCGCCAGGGTGCCTGCCGCGACGGCGGGTACGACCACCAGCGCGGCGAGTGCGCGCTTCTTCATGCGCGTGCGTGACATCGGGGCCTCCGTCGGCGGTTACCGACGGAAACGTAGCCAAGGCCACGGGGCGTGGCCCCTGCGGATCAGCCCCCGCTCTTCACCAGGTCACGCGCGGGATCGATGCCCCAGCGAGTGGCCACCTCATCGAGGTCGGGGTCCATCGGCCAGGAATCGGGCATGGGCTCGCCCGCATGGCCGGGTGTGCCGCCCTTCAACGCCATGCACCCGCGGTTGTCGCCGAGGCGGTCGATCTCGGCGATGTCCTCGTCGGTGAGCACGTTCTCGGGTGGCGTGGTGGCGAGCTCGCGCCGCTGATCCTCCACCGTCTTGTGGTTCTCCCCCGCCTCCTGGATGAAGGTGGGCACCACGCACTGCACCGCCTGCTGCGCGAGGGTCCACTGCGCGGCGAGCTGCAGGGGGCTGAGCCCGTGCCGCTCGGCGATGGGAAGAATCTCACCGAGGCGCCGGCGCCCCTCGGCAACCCACCCCGCCGGCCGGTAGGCGCGGTGATCACCCGGCATGAGGGCGTCCTCGTCGGGCAGGTCGCCGTGGAAGATGCCGCCGTAGTCGACGACCCGCGCAAGCACCTTGACGTCGTGCTTCGCGAGGGCGGGAAGGGCCATCTTCCCGGGCCACGGCTCGAACGGGTTGAGGATGATCATCGCCCAGTCCATCTCGTCGCCGTACATCTCGACGCACCCGATGAGGTCGAGCGTGAATCCATTGGCGGGACCCGGAGCCACGCCGATCATGCGGGCCAGGCCCTCAGCGCGGAGGTCCGCCATGGCCCGCCACACGGTCTCGCTGGTGTACCCCGTGCGGTCGGGGTTGTGGAGCATCACCAGGTCGACGTGGTCGGTGCCGAGGCGCTCGAGGCTGGCCTCGAGCGCGCCGAACAGGTAGGCGCGGTACTCGTCCTCGCCGCGCAGCTGCGGGTTCGTGAAGCGCGGGAACCCGCTCGAGCCCTGTCGCACCCCGTTGACGAAGTCATGGCCGATGGCAGAGGCGATGCAGTAGGAGTCGCGCGGCAACCCTTCGAGGGCCCGTCCGACGATGCGGTCGGCCTCCCCCTCCGCGTACACGTCCGCCGTGACCACCGTGCAGATGTCCGCGCCCGGACGCAGGAGCGCCTCGAGTCGGGCGTCGTCGAGTGGCTCGCCGTAGTGCATGACCCGGCCGCCGCTCCACGCCCCGATTGCGGTTTGTCCGATCTCGGCCATGCGCGGATTCTCCCACGTCGCAGTGCGCCCGGACGGGCCGTACGTCCCGGTCAGGGCTGCGCGCTGACCCTGAGTTCCTCGCCACCCGCGATCACGATGTCGCCGTCGCGCAACTGACGGCCCCGCCGGTCGTCGGCCTCCCCGTTCACGGTCACGCCATCGGCGAGGATCGCCTTGACGTCGCCGCCACCCGATGCAAGCCCGGCGAGCTTGAGCAACTGGCCGAGTCGGATCATCTCGCCGCGAATGGGAACGTCACGCACGCGCTCACGTTACGGCACGGGCGCGATAGCGTCCGGGCAGTGACCCGGGCCCGCTGGATCCTCATCGCGCTCGTCTGCGCCTCCATTGTCGCCATCGGCATCGTCGTCGCCGGCGCCACCGGCGGCGCGAGCGAGTTCTGGAGCGGATACGAGGGTGCTCTTGCCCGGGTGAACTCCGAGCGCTGGTGGGCGCTCTGGGTGCTCCCCGGCTTGCTGCTCGCGCTCATCGCCGCGCTCGGCCTGGGCATTCGTACGTCCCCGTCGTGGGATGCCACGGCACCGGATTCCGGGCGCCGCTCCGCGTTCCTCTGGGCGGGCGTCGCGGTGCTGGTGCTGTCGGTGAGCGCTCCGGTCGCCGTCATCGCCCAGGGCGGCCTGCTCTCCGCGCACATGCTGCAGCACGTGCTCATCGGCGCCCTCGCCCCCCTGCTCATCCTGCTGGCCATCCCGCGAGCCCAGCGCGGCACCCGCGAGCGCAGGCCCGTGCTGGCCATCGTGCTCCACCCCGTCGTTGCCTTCGCGCTCTGGCTTGCCTGCACGATCGCCTGGCTCGTGCCCGACATCCACCACGAGGTGCTGGTGCGCCCCTGGGTGTGGGTGCTGCAGCAGGTGGCGGTGTTCGGAGCCGGCGTGATCATGTGGGCGCCGGTCACCGATCGCTTCGTCGACCCGCCCGCATGGTTCCGAACCGGGGCGAAGTGCGTGTACATGATCGGCATCTGGTTCGCGGGCGTGGGCATCGCGAACGTGTACTGGTTCTCGGGCACGCCGTTCTATGAGTCGCACGAGGCCGGGGCGGCCGCCTTCGGCTTCTCGGCGCTGCAGGACCAGGCGAACGCCGGCACGGTGATGATCCTGGCCCACTGCGCCATCACCTTCGGCGCCATCGCCGTGCTCTTCTTCCGGCACGCGTCCGAGCGCGGGCTCGAGCAGCGACTCATCGAGGCCGGCGTGCCCGAGGACGAGGTGCACCGCGCCACGTTCGACGGCGACCTCGTTGCCCTCGCCGGCCGCGAAGGCGTGCCGGTGCACACACGCACCGGGCTCGACTGATGGGAGCGCTACGCCCTTCCGCGGTGAGAGGCTGAGATGCCGGAGGGGCACACCATCCACAGGGCGGCGCGCAAGCAGCGCGAGGTCCTTGCCGGCGACGCGGTGCAGGCATCGTCACCGCAGGGCAGGTTTGCCGATGGCGCGGCGCTGCTTGATGGCCGGGTGCTGAAGGACATCGAGGCCTACGGCAAGCACCTCTTCTACCGCTTCGAGGACGACCTGCTCCTGCACGTGCACCTGGGGCTCTTCGGCCGGTTCTTCACGCACAAGGGGGATGTCCCGCCGCCGCGCGGCGCGATACGCCTGCGCCTGATCGGACGCGATGCGGCGGTCGACCTGCGCGGACCGACCGCCTGCGAGATGATCGAGGGCGACGACGAGGCACGCCTTCTCGCCCGCCTCGGCCCGGACCCCCTGCGCGCCGACGCCGAGCCGGATCGGGCATGGGATCGCATCTCCCGCAGCAAGCGCGAGATCGGGGCGCTCGTGATGGACCAGTCGGTGATGGCCGGCGTGGGCAACGTCTACCGCGCTGAGGCGCTCCACGTGCTGGGCATCCACCCATCCCGGGAGGGCCGCTCCCTCAGCCGCGAGGAGTTCGACGCCCTGTGGGCCACCGTGTGCCGGATGCTCGCCGACGGCGAGCGGGCCGGGCGCATCGTGACCGTCTCCGCAGAGGATGCCGGCGTGCCGCGCTCGCGCATCCCCCGTGGGGAGCGCACATACGTGTATCGCCAGTCGTCATGCCGCTCCTGTGGGGGGCCCGTGTCGTCATGGGACCTCGCGGGCAGGCGTTCCTGGGCCTGCGAGTCCTGCCAGGGATAGGCAGGACTCCCCCGCTTCCGTTGCGAACATCACGGGGACCTAGTCCTCGAAGGAAGGAAACCGCTCCATGGGAACGGGCTCAGCGGGGGATCTGCGGCAGTCTGCCAACGGCATGATGTGGGCCGGGATCCTCGCGATCATCATCGGCATCATCGCGATCGCCGTACCCCAGGTGGCGTCGGTAAGTATCGCCATCCTCGTCGGCATCCTCGTGATCGTTCTCGCGGTCGCATGGCTCTTTGCAGCCATCGGAAGCGGTGCCAGCGGTGGATGGAAGGTGATCGGCATCATCCTCTCCGTCCTGCTGCTCATCGGCGGGCTCTGGATCCTCTTCAACCCGATCGACGCCACGGTTGGCCTCACCGCAGTGATCGCCATCGTGTTCATCGTGATGGGCGTCGTGCGCGTGGTCGCCGCCATCGGTGACACGGGCGGCGAGGGTCGTGGGCTGCTCGCCTTCGGTGGCATCCTCGCCATCATCATCGGCATCCTCATCGCCGCGGACTGGCCGAGCTCGGCAGCGTGGGCCATCGGCCTGCTCGTGGGCATCCAGTTCCTGTTCGATGGCCTCGGCCTCGTGCTGATGTCGTCGGCAGCAAAGCGGGCGATCGGCCGCTGAACGGAATCCCCCGCCGGTGCCTCGGGGTACCGGCGGGGGGATCTCCTGATTTTTGGGATTTCCTTACACCGACGGCCGCGCGGGCTGCTTTCATGTCCAAGCAATCGCTGCGTTCCCGGACCAAACACGTAACGACGTCGGAGAGCCATGGCCGTAACCGTCCAGAATCCCCCGATCACCGCGCCCGAGGCGCTCGCGCTTCTCGGGGCGTCCTCGGAGCAGACCAGCACCGGTCGTCGCAACCGCGCGCTCATCGCGCTGCTGTGGCGGGCGGGCCTCAGGCCCGGAGAGGCCCTTGCGCTCACTCCTCGGGACATCGACCTCGATGCCCGATCGCTGGCCGTTGGTGACCGGGTGGCGGGCCTCGACGACCTTGCCGTGGTCGAGATCGGACGCTGGCTGGATCGACGCGCCGAAGCCGGCCTCGCGCAGGACGGTCCATTCGTGTCCACCCTGCAGGGCAAGCCCCTGAGCCAGGCATACGTGCGCGAGCTCCTGCCACGCCTGGCGTCCAAGGCAGGGCTGGATGGTCGCGTTCACGCCATGGGCCTGCGCTACGCCTGCGCGGCCGAGATGGCCGGCGAGGGCATCGCCACCGAGGTCATCGAGTCGCAGCTCGGCATCAGGCCGCAGTCGTCGGTGGCGCGCTACCTGCCGATCCCGGACGACGCCGACGTCATCGCCGCGATGTCCACGCGGCCCGTGCCCCGCCCCTGACGCACCCCATGCGCGCCCGGATCGCCACATCCGGTCCGGACGCGCGCATGGCCGAGCGCCTGCTGATCAACCGGGGCCACGCGGTGGTCTCGGATCCCTCCGCCCCGGTGGACCTGCTCGTCGTGGATGAATGGACGTCCGAGACCGATGCGCGGGTGCTCGCGGCGCGAGCGGAGGGGGTCACGGTCACCGTGCTGGCGGAGATGATCCTCGATGGGCTCCCGAATCCGGTCGTCGGCGTGACGGGCACCGCGGGCAAGACCTCCACGTGCCGGGCCCTGGAGACCATCCTGCGTGCATGCGGCCGGCCCCCGGCCATCTCCACCACGGCCCGCTCCGGCAATGCGTGGCCCGACCACTCGCTCGTCGACCAGCTCGCGGCCGCCGCCGCGGACACCGTGGTCATCGCCGAGCTCACCTCCACGCACCTGTGCCACATGTCGCGCGTGCACCCCGATGTGGCGGTCGTCACCACCATACGACCGGATCACGTGGAGCTCCACGGCGGCATCAAGGCATACGTCGCGGCCAAGCGTCGCCTGGTGGCGGAGCTCGACGCCGACGACCGCGTGGTGCTCCCCACCGACGATCCCGAGACCATCCGCCTCCTCGGCCCCGTGGAGGGCCAGCGCTGGGGCTTTGGTGGCGTCAACACCGGGCCGGGGGCCTACGCGGTGGACGGCGGCGCGCTGCTCGT
>SXZC01000038.1 GCA_005788075.1 Actinomycetota bacterium | reverse complement strand
CGACCGCCTCGGCGTAGGCCGCGATGGCCTCGGCCACCTCGACGTCGGTGGTGGCCGGCCCCGCCGTGAGCAGCACCGCCGAACGCGCGGCCTCGTCGTCCAGCCCCATGGCCTCGAGCACGGGCGACGCCTTGCCGGCGCCGAAGGTGCACGCCGAGCCCGGCGACACGGCCACGCCGCGGGCGGCCATGGCCAGTGCCACCGCCTCGCCCTCCACGCCCTCGGCCGATACCTGCACGTGGCCCGGCAGCCGGTCGGCCGGCGCCGGGCCATTGAGGCGGGTTCCGGGAACGGCCAGCAGGCCGTCGGCACGCGCCGCCGCGCACGCGCGCATGCGCGCTACGCGCGCGTCACGATCGGCCAGCGCCTCGCGGGCAGCCGTGCCGAGCGCGGCGATGCCGGGCACGTCATGCGCGCCGCCGCGCTTGCCGCCCTCCTCGAGTCCGCCCTGAACCAGCGGGTGCAGGCGCGTGCCCGGACGCACCAGCAGCGCCCCGGTCCACGGCGGCGCGCCGAGGGTGCGCCCGCCGATCACCACGAGGTCGGCTCCCAGGCCATCGGCGAGTGGCACGAGGCCCGTGGTCTCCTCCGCATCGAGCACGATCAGCGCATCGGGGCACGCCGCGCGCACCGCCGCCGCGAGCGCGGCGGCATCCTGGATGGTGCCCACCTCGGCCTGGCCATGGGTGACCACCACGAGGTCCGCCGCCCCGGGGTCGGGTGCCGCGGCAGCCCGTGGGGCGTCACCTGCCGCGAGGGTCGCGAGCTCGGCGGGGGAGACCCGCCCGAGGGGGTCGACAGGCGCGAGGTGCAGGGCGCCGGCGCGGCGCGTGAGGGTGCGGACCGCCGCCAGGGTGGACGAGTGCGCGAGGGGGTCGGCGATGATCACGGGCTCATCGGCGCCCGCGGCCGACAGGCCCCCCTTGATCGCCAGGTTGCGCGCCTCGGTGGGGCCCGACGTGAAGATGACGCACTCGGCGGGCCAGCCGGTGAGCGCGGCCACGTCGCGCCGCGCGGCGTCGATGGCCTCCGCCGGCCCGCGCGCGGCCTCATGCAGCGCCATGGGGCTTCCCACATGGGCGTTCCAGCGGTCCAGCTCCGCGCGCACGGCGTGGGTAAGCGGCCAGGCGGAGGCATGGTCGAGGTAGGCGGTCACCGGCCCTCCGCGAGCCGTGCGCCGAGCTCGGTGGGAAGCCCGGCCACCTGGATGGCGTTCTGCGCGCCCGGCACGTCGTACGGGGTGCGCCTGAACCTGAGGGTGAGGGCGTCCAGGTCGAGGATCGCCCACGAGGCACGAGGGTCGAGGTCGCGGGGCTGGCCCACCGAACCGGGGTTGATGAGCCACCTGCCGGTCTCGAGCGACAGGGTCTCCTCGCCGCGCACGAGACCCCCGTCTAGGCGCCCGTCATCGCCCAGGCGCCATGCGCCCGCGAGGTGCGTGTGGCCGATGAGGATGATGCGCGCGGGGTGGGCGTCGAGGGCGGCGCGCGCCTGCTCGCCGGTGATCACGTACTCCCAGATCGGGTCGCGCGGGCTCGCGTGGAACAGCGCCACCTCGCCGTCTGGGTCCTCGGGCTCGAGTGCCGCGAGGCGGTCGAGGGAGTTCCGGTCGAGGCGCGTGCGGGTCCACTCGATGGCGGCGCGCGCGTGCGCCGTGAACTGCTCTGACCGCACGCGGCCGACGGCGGCGAGGTCGTGGTTACCCGCGATGCAGCGCTCCGACTCGGTCACGCACACGCGCAGGCATTCCGCGGGATGCGCTCCGTAGCCCACCATGTCGCCGAGGCACCAGGTGCGCGTGATGGCGGCCTGGCGGATGGCGCGGCGGACGGCCTCGAGCGCGTGGCGGTTGCCGTGGATGTCGCTGATGATGGCGATGCGGTCGCTCACCGCGGCCTACAGTAACCGCGTGAGCCGCCTCATCCAGTTCGTGGTCGTCGGGCGCCTGCGCCCGCCGCTCGCGGACGCCGGCGCGGACTTCGAGAAGCGCATCGCCCGCATGGCGGACTTCCGGGTGGACGAGGTGGCGGCCGAACCCGTGCAGCACGGCGACGCCCAGGTGTTCCGGCGCGAGGGCGAGCGCATGCGGGCGAAGGCGGTGCCGGGCGCCCACGTGGTGGCCATGGACTCCCGGGGGAAGGCCCCCAAGAGCAGCGAGGCGCTGGCGCAATGGCTCGGGCGCCGCCTGGAGGACACCCGCCCCACGTGCTTCCTCATCGGCGGCGCGATCGGCCTTGACCCGGCGCTCGTGGGCGACGCCGACGAGGTGATGTCGCTCGGGCCGCTCACGCTTCCGCACCAGCTCGCGCGCGTGGTGCTGGCCGAGCAGGTGTACCGAGCGCTGGCCGACCTCGCGGGGCATCCCTACCCCCGCGCGGGCGGCGCTCGCTAGCATCGCGCGCCGTGCCCACGGAGAGCCCAATCACGCCGCTCGCACGCGCACTCGCGCGCGAGGCCTCGCAGGTGGCCGGCGGCGCGGACGCCGTGGCCATGCTCGAGCCGCCTGCCAACGCGGAGTTCGGTGACCTCGCCACCAACGTGGCGATGACGCTCGCGAAGCAGGCCAAGCGCAACCCGCGCGAGATCGCCGACGACCTCGTGGGGCGCATCGGCTCGGCCGACGGGCTCGCGGGCTACGTGGAGTCCGCGGAGGTCGCGGGACCGGGCTTCATCAATCTCACCCTGAGCCCCAGGTGGTTCGCCGACGCCGCGCGCGCCATCGCCGAGGCCGGCGACGACTACGGCCGCGGGCAGGCGGATCCGCGCGAGCGCATCCTCATCGAGTTTGTTTCGTGCAACCCCACCGGCCCGCCGCACGTGGGGCATGCCCGGCAGGCCGCGTACGGCGACGGGGTTGCGCGCATCCTCGAGTACGCCGGCCACGACGTGACCCGCGAGTTCTACGTGAACGACTGGGGCCGCCAGATGGAGCTCTTCGGGGCGTCGGTGGCCGCCCGGTACGGCCAGCTGCTGGGCCTCGCCACCGAGGTGCCCGAGGACGGCTACCAGGGCGACTACGTCACGGCCATCGCCGAGCGGCTGCGCGAGGAGGTGGGCGACCGGTATCGCGACCAGCTCGATCCGCCGGACGCCGAGGTGCTCGCGCTCTTCGCCCTGCGCGGCAAGGAGCTGATGCTCGCCACCATCACGGAGGAGATCGCGCGATTCCGCGTGCGGTTCGACGCCTTCTTCAGCGAGACCACCCTGCACGAGGGCGGTGCCGTGGAGCGCGGGCTGGAAGCCCTCATCGCATCGGGCGACGCCTACGAGCACGAGGGCGCGCTGTGGTTCCGCACCACGTCCTACGGTGATGAGAAAGACCGCGTGCTGCGGCGCTCCGATGGATCGACCACCTACCTCGCGGCCGACGTGGCGTACCACCTCGACAAGGCCGGCCGCGGTGACGACCGCCTGCTCGACGTGCTGGGCGCCGATCACCACGGCTACATCGCGCGCCTGAAGGCCGTGATCGCCGCCGGCGGCCACGAGCCCGACATGCTCGAGGTGCCGATCGTGCAGCTGGTGTCGCTCACCGAGGGTGGCGAGGCGAAGAAGATGAGCAAGCGCGCGGGCACGCTCGTGACCCTCGGCGAGCTCATCGACGACATCGGCGTGGATGCCGCCCGGTTCTTCCTGGTGCAGCGCAGCCACGAGACGGCCTTCGACCTCGACCTCGACGTCGCCCGTGCTGAGGGCAACGAGAACCCCGTCTACTCCGTGCAGTACGCCCACGCGCGCATCGCGGGCATCCTGGCCCAGCAGCCCGAGGCGCCGGCGGATGCCGGCCCGCCCGCCGAGCTCGACCCGGCCGAGCGCGCCCTGCTTTTGCAACTCGCACTCTGGCCCGAGGTGGTGCACGAGGCCGAGCGTCGCCGCTCACCCCACCGCGTGGCCGCGTACCTCATGGACCTCGCCCGCGACTTCCACGCCTTTTACCACCGCTGCCGCGTGGTGGGGGAGGCCCCCGAGGTGGTGGCCTTCCGCCTCGACCTCCTTCGTGCCACCCGATCGGTCATCGCGACGGGCCTTGATCTCATCGGGGTGGAGGCGCCCGACCGCATGTAGTCGTGCGCTACCCTTGCGGCGACCCGCGGGTGTAGCTCAGTTGGTAGAGCATCAGCTTCCCAAGCTGAGGGTCGCCGGTTCGAGCCCGGTCGCCCGCTTCTCGGAGTGAGCTCGCGGCCTTCTCCCCGAGCTGAGCCTCGGTGAGGCCGGCCGTGGGGCGGAGTGTCCCGGTCTGGGTGAGCGTGCGGGTGCCAAGCGGTGGCGTGAGCGGACGCAACCGGTGCCATGAGAGAGGTG